>JAQUYQ010000054.1:11461-15173 GCA_028691795.1 Herbinix sp. | reverse complement strand
ATAAGTAAATGATTTACATAAGCTTCCGTTCTATTGTAGCAACTATTTTCGTTATTTACTAGAATGAAATACTGGAAAAGTACTTAAATAAATTTTAAGATAAAAATTATGAAAGGGGAGAGGGAAGAGTTAGTCAACAGAAAAAGATTAAATATTCACTATTTTAGAAAATTTTAATAAATTACTTGAAAAATTTATTAGATAAGTTTATTATGGTGAATTGTAGTTTTAAAATAAAGAATTGGTTTCATTTAGTTACGGAACCAAGAAAAGTAGATTAATTTGGAGGCAAATCCTCCATAAAATCATGGAGGTAAATCCTCCAAAAAACCGTGGAGGATTGGAAGATGGAAAAGTTAAAACCTAAATTGATTTCCGTAATGAAAACATATACGAAGGAGCAGTGTGCAAAGGATATCGTCGCGGGAATTATAGTTGCGATTATTGCATTACCGCTTTCAATCGCATTGGCTCTGGCGTCGGGGGTAACTCCGGAAAAAGGATTGTATACAGCAATCGTAGCTGGTTTTATCATTTCATTACTTGGTGGGAGTCGGGTTCAAATTGCGGGACCTACGGCTGCATTTGTAACGATAGTTGCTGGAATTGTTGCAAAAAACGGTATGGAAGGCCTTGCGGTAGCAACCGTTATGGCTGGTATTTTTTTGATTATTATGGGACTGTTAAAATTCGGTAGACTCTTAAAATTTATACCATATACAATAACAACAGGTTTTACACTCGGTATAGCAGTAACAATTTTCATTGGACAGATTAAAGATTTCTTTGGATTAACGATTAAGGCAAAGCCGGTAGAGACCTTGGAAAAGCTGTTTGCCTGCTTTGAAAACATTACTACAGTAAATTATCAGGCACTTTTTGTGGGTGCGATTTCCCTTCTTATATTAATTGTATGGCCAAAAATCAATACGAAGATTCCAGGATCTCTAATTGCAGTCATTGTTGCTGCAGCGATTGTTAAAATATTTAAAGCAGATGTAAATACAATCGGAAGCTTATATGAGATATCTTCAAAGCCACCGACATTTCAAGTACCAACGATGAATTTGACAATGATTCGTACACTAATCCCGGATGCGGTAACCATAGCAATTTTAGCAGGAATTGAATCTCTGCTTTCCTGCGTAGTTGCAGATGGTATGATCGGCAGTAAACATCGTTCTAATATGGAATTGGTAGCACAGGGTGCCGGTAATATTTTTTCAAGCTTTTTTGGAGGGATTCCTGCGACTGGTGCAATTGCCAGAACCGCAGCTAATGTTAAAAACGGAGGACGAACCCCAATTGCTGGTATGGTACATTCCGTTACTTTATTACTGATTCTTGTCGCACTTATGCCTTTTGCTGCCCTCATTCCAATGCCTACTATTGCTGCAATCCTATTTATGGTAGCTTATAATATGAGCGAATGGAAGGAATTTGTAGAGCTAATAAAAATATCACCTAAGAGTGATATCATTGTATTAGTATTTACCTTTGCTCTTACGGTTATATTTGACCTAGTTGTTGCAATTGAAGTCGGTATTCTAATGGCAGCAGTGTTGTTTATGAAAAGAATGGCGGATGTGGCAGAGGTTCAAAGCTGGAAATATATCGAGGATGATACGACGGATGATGATATGGCTGGGGATGATGAGAACATAAGATTAAAAAAAGTTCCAAAACATACTTTAGTATATGATATCAATGGCCCTATGTTCTTTGGTGCAGCCGATAAATTTATGAATATCTCTCTGGATTCTAAGGTAAGGGTTGTTATTCTGCGTATGAGGAGCGTTCCTGCTATGGATGTAAATGCACTTCATGCTTTAAATAATGTTTTGAAAGCTTGTAAGAAAAAACATATTACCTTAATTCTATCCCATGTTCAGGATCAGCCATTACATATGATGCAAAAAGCAGGCTTCGATAAAAAGGTTGGGGATAATAATATCTGCGACAATATTGATGTTGCATTGGAACGTGCAGAGAAATTACAGAAGGTACATTATTAGGCAAGCTGATCGTATATTCATCTCAATCTGCAAATACGGCTTATGATACCCGAAACAAAATGGAAGAAACATATATAATAAAGAAAAATTGAGCATAACTCCGATGAATAATAGGAAGGAGAGTACAGAAATGAAAAAGGAAATTAATACAAATTACAATATAACTGTAACTGGGCGGGGAGACGCTGTTCATATAGAATGCGGAGTAAAGGAGAATCTTCTAGAGGCAATGATTAGACAGGGAATCTTCGTAAGTGCTTCTTGTGGAGGAAGGGGTACCTGCGGTAAATGCAGGCTTCAGCTTATAAAGGGGAAACTGGATATTTCAACCTTTGACCGGGCTGTATTTTCTGAAGGAGAATTAAAAGAGGGTTATCGGCTTTCCTGCAAGGCAATTCCTAAATCGGACTGTACCATTAAGCTTACTACAGGTGATGAAGCTGACTTTGAAGTAATAACCGATTGTCAGAAGACAGCGAAGGCAAAGTCGATTATAGCAGAAGATTGTGCCATAGCCATTGATATCGGTACCACAACCATCGTGGTCACCTTAATCGAACTAAGTAGTG
Organism: Herbinix sp.; assembly: GCA_028691795.1. GTDB lineage: Bacteria > Bacillota > Clostridia > Lachnospirales > Lachnospiraceae > Mobilitalea. The sequence continues at coordinate 12,589 of JAQUYQ010000054.1, read as the reverse complement.
GGAATGCTCTTTGGACTTATTCAACAGTCAATAAGCAAAGAGTTTATGGAGCGGATGTGATTACTAGAATACAGGCTTCCAATGCCGGAAAAAAGGATGCGCTTCGCGAAAGTATACAAAAAGATCTACTGGTTGGAATACGCACAGTAATAGGGAAAACGGGTATTATAAAGGAAAAAATTAAAAAGGTTACAATTGCGGGCAATACAACAATGGGGCATCTTCTTCTTGGATATTCCTGTGAGACACTGGGGTTCTACCCATTTATACCAGTTAATATAAAAGAAACTATTCTTTCTTTTGAAGAGGTTATGGGTTGTGATGAATTGGAGGTTCCTGTCGTATTACTTCCGGGGATATCAACCTATGTCGGAGGTGATATCGTGGCCGGATTATTATCTTGTAATTTTGATATAACACAGGCACCATGCCTGCTAATTGATTTAGGTACGAATGGAGAAATGGCGATTGGTAATAAAGATAAAATAATTGTAACCTCAACGGCTGCAGGGCCTGCCTTTGAAGGTGGTAATATATCCTGTGGGGTAGGTAGTATAGCAGGGGCTATCTGTAATATAGATATAGAAGAAAAGCTTAATTACCGGACAATCGGTGATAAAACACCAATAGGGATTTGCGGAACAGGTGTAATTGAGCTGGTCTTTGAACTGATTAAAGCAGGTCTGGTGGATGATACAGGTTTATTAGAGGAAACATATTTTGAAGATGGATATACGGTAGCCACAGATGAAACAGGAAAGAGAATTACCTTTACCCAGAGGGATATCAGGGAAATACAATTGGCTAAAGCAGCAGTGCGGGCTGGAATTGAGCTACTAATACGTCGTTATGAAATAAGCTATGAGGATATCGATACTGTATATCTTGCGGGTGGATTTGGTTATAAAGTCAATATAGAGAAGGCTGTTGGCATTGGATTATTACCCAAAGAGCTCACAGGCAAAATTAAGGCAATTGGTAACAGTTCTTTGGGGGGAGCTATAAAGTATCTTCTAGAGGATAAAGCTGTGGATAGGATGAAGCATATCATAGGAGTAACCAGTGAGATAAACTTATCAAATGATAAAGATTTTAATGAATTATATATTAATCAAATGTACTTTGAAT
>JAQUYQ010000054.1:0-11361 GCA_028691795.1 Herbinix sp. | reverse complement strand
ATGAAGAGCAATTTTATCAAGAAAAACAGATTAATGTTTCTATTTATAATATTGATTATCCTTGCTCTGTTATCTTCACACTATACTCCAGGTGATGCTTACAAAAATTTTAGAGTGAAAAGAATGGAAGAAACTCAAAAATACAGCAGTTATAACGGTAGGATTAAATCAGATCATACGGTTATTTATTCGAAAGAATTTGCTGCTGTACAGGAATTAAATGAAAATATATCAAAGAAATTATTAGCAATCAGTAATGAGTTGCTAACTTTATTCTTACTTTTAACGATAATTCTATCTTTCTGTCAATTATATCAATATATAAGAAGACGGAATATTCTAATGTCTCAGACAAAAAACAAGTTATTTATGGTGCATTATTTACAGCTTAAGGATGGTAAAAAAAATGCACTTTCTTTTGGTTAATCTTTTATCTCCCTTTATTTAATTTAAAGTTACAAAAATAATATTTTACTGCCAATGAGGGCTAATTTTATTAGTTACTATTTGTGCGCTCTGTAATCGCGGAAAAAATCAAATACATAAAATAATTTGAACATAACAATTATAAATCTAAGATGTACATGGGTATTAAAAAGTCTCCGGCGGTGCAGTTTAGGTAGCTTATTATGAATAGATTAATAATATAAGTTTTATGTTTATGCATTTTAAATTAATATTAAGTAAATCTTAATATAGATAATTGTTTATAACTAAGTAGGAACTTTGATTGTTAGAAAATTAACAAACATCGTTCTCGTAGAAAAATTAATTTAAGGAGGTGAAATTTATGGACATAGCAGGTAAGCTTATGGAGGAGCTGGAGAGTAAAACGAGTTTTACAATCCCTTTATTCGGGGGCATACCGGTGTCAAGCTCAGTAACTGTCACGTGGGGGATTATGTTAATATTAATGATTTTAACATTAATATTTGTACGAAATCTAAAGATGGTTCCGGATAAACCGCAAATCGTTTTAGAGACAATCGTTGGATTTATTTATAATTTTTTTACCGATATTTTGGGAGAGCATGGGAAACGATATATTCCGTATTTAGGAACAGTTTTGATTTACCTTGCCTGTTCTAACTTAACCGGATTGTTTGGGATTACTCCTCCGACAAAGGATCTGAATGTAACAGCGGCTCTTGCCATCATGAGTATTATTTTAATTGAATATTCAGGTATTCATTCAAAGGGTGGTAAGGGATATTTTAAAAGCTTTGCAGAACCAATGGTATTAATGACACCAATAAACATTCTGGAATTGTTTATCAGACCATTATCTTTGTGCATGCGACTCTTCGGCAATATATTAGGCGGATTTGTTGTAATGGAATTACTGAAATTAATTGTTCCAGCTGTTATTCCGGTTCCGTTTAGTTTTTATTTTGATATTTTTGATGGTTTGATTCAGGCATATGTATTTGTATTTTTAACATCTTTATTCATGCAAGAGAAGATGGAATGATAAACAGCTTTTACATACGGTATATTAAGCTGGTTGATTATAAAGAAACCGTATGGAATAATAATAAAAAAATAGATTTAATCAAGATATGAAAATAAGAAAGATTAAAAAGATGGGAGAGGTTTAATATGACAGCACTAATCGCAATAGGAGCAGGAATCGCAGTTATGACCGGTATTGGAGCGGGAATTGGTATAGGGATTGCAACTTCCAAGGCAACAGAGTCCATAGCAAGACAACCGGAAGCAAGCGCAAATATTAATAAGGCGTTATTACTTGGTTGTGCTTTAGCTGAGGCAACCGCAATTTATGGTTTTGTTATAGGTTTATTAATTATTTTATTCTTAAAATAACATTTAAAGGAGATATATCATATGACAGCATTAATCGCAATAGGAGCAGGAATCGCAGTAATGACAGGTATAGGAGCAGGAATTGGTATTGGTATAGCAACATCAAAAGCAACAGAATCTATAGCTAGACAACCGGAAGCAAGTGCAAATATTAATAAAGCTTTATTGTTAGGATGTGCTCTAGCAGAGGCAACGGCTATTTACGGATTTGTAATTGCCTTATTAATTATCCTATTCTTAAAATAAGCTTTGGGAGGGAATTTCATTGTTAGAACCTAATATTTGGGCAATTGTATTCAATATTATTAACATTATTGTTTTATTTCTTTTTCTGAAAAAATTCTTATTTAAGCCTGTTACTGAAATGATGGATAAAAGAGCAAATTCAATAATAGCTTCATTACAGGATGCAGATGACAAAAAAGCAGAAGCGATGAAAATTAAGAATGAATATGAAGAAGAATTAATACATGCTGGAGAAAAAGCATCCAGTCTTATTAAGGAAGCAAAAGAAAGAGCTGAAGCGGAATATAATCGAAAGCTCGTGGAAGCCAAAGAAGATGCATCTAAAGTGATTACTGAAGCGAACAAGATTATTGAACTGGAAAGAAAGAAATCCCTGGAGAGTGCTCAGGCGGAAATTGCCGGTATAGCAATGCTGGCTGCAGCCAAGGTAATTGGTAAAAACATTGATGACGATACCAATAAGCAATTTCTGGGTGACTTTTTAAAAGAAGTAGGTGCTGCTAAATGATATCTCAGCGTGCAGTAAATTATGCAAAGATATTGTATTCCTTGAAGCTTAAGGACGAAAGTGTAAGATCGGCAAAAGAACTGTTACTAAACAACAGTGATTTGATGAATATATTAGAAAATCCGGTAATTAAGAAGCAGGAAAAGGATTCTGTAATCGAAGTTCTTTTTGAAAAAGAAATCGGCAGCTACCTTAAGGTAATATGTGAAAATCAGGGTATGGATATTTTTACAGAAGTAATGGATGCATACGAAGAAATAGTATTCGAACATAATGATATGATAAAAGCAAGGCTTGCTTATGCTATAAAACCGGATGATGAGGAACTAGAACAGATTAAGAATATGATTAGAGACAAATATAAGAAAACAGAGGTGTTTCTTGAACTAGAGGAGGAAGCTTCCCTGATTGGTGGTTTTGTTTTGTATGTAGGTGATATAGAATATGACAAAAGCATCAAAGGGGCTCTATCAGAAATGCAAAAAACTCTTATTAGGAGGTGAAGTGTTTGAGTAATATCAATCAAAATGAAATAATTTCTGTTTTAAAAAGTGAAATAGAAGATTATCAATTAAAAACTATTGTTAAAGAAACAGGAACGATCATTAGTATCGGTGATGGTATCGCAACTGTTTATGGATTAGATAACGCGATGTACGGCGAGTTGGTAGAATTTGAGACAGGCGTTCGCGGTATCGTACAGAACTTAGAAATGAAGACGATTGGATGTGTTTTATTAGGCTCTGACTACGGACTTACCGAAGGATCTAAGGTGGTAAGAACAAAAAAGAGAGCTGGTGTACCGGTATCGAATAAACTGATAGGAAGAGTTGTCAATGCACTTGGAAATCCGATTGATGGTAAAGGGGCGATTGATGCTGAAGAATTTTACCCGATTGAAAACGAAGCACCCGGTGTTTGTACAAGAAAGCCGGTTACGGTACCGCTACAAACCGGTATTTTATCGATCGATTCTATGTTCCCGATTGGTAGAGGACAGCGTGAATTAATTATCGGCGACCGTCAAACAGGTAAAACTTCTATTGCGATGGATGCTATCATTAACCAGAAGGGACAGGACGTTATTTGTATCTATGTTGCTATTGGTCAGAAAGCATCTACGGTTGCTAAAATTGTAAATACACTGACGAAGCATGGTGCTATGGATTACTCAATCGTAGTTTCTTCCTCGGCTAGTGATTTGGCATCGCTTCAATATATCGCGCCATATTCGGGAACTGCAATAGCAGAATATTTTATGAAGCAGGGAAAAGATGTTTTGATTGTATATGATGACCTTTCAAAGCATGCGGTTGCTTATCGTACGATGTCCTTGTTACTTGAAAGATCACCGGGACGTGAAGCTTACCCTGGAGATGTATTCTATCTACACTCCAGATTATTAGAACGCTCCTGTAGATTGGATGATGTGTATGGTGGTGGTTCCATAACAGCTTTACCGATTATTGAAACTTTAGCAGGAGACTTATCAGCATATATCCCTACCAATGTTATCTCAATAACAGATGGGCAGATTTTCTTAGAGAGTGAATTGTTTTTTGCCGGTATTAGACCGGCAGTTAATGTTGGTCTTAGTGTATCCAGAGTAGGTGGGGCTGCACAGACAAAGGCTATGAAAAAGGCAGCCGGCGGTCTTCGTATTGACCTTGCTCAGTACAGAGAAATGGAAGTATTTACTCAGTTCAGTTCAGATTTGGATAAAACAACCAAGGAACTATTAGATCATGGAAAAAGTTTGATCGAGTTATTAAAACAACCTTTATCAAAACCTTTGCCGTTGCATGAGCAGGTAATTCTATTAGTTTGTGCAAATAATAAGATATTCCTAGATGTTCCGATTAAGGAAATGAAGACTTTTCGAAGTGATTTGATGGATTATTATAGGACAAAGTATTTTAATCTAATTGAAGAAATTGATACAAAAAAAGTATTAACAGATGAATTAATAGAACAGATTGTGAAAGTAGCCAAAGAATTTAAAAAGTAGGTAAAGTGAATTTTACAAGTAAAATTCACTTGGGCAAAAGCACGACAGCGTGTTTTTCGCTAAGCGAATTAAAAAATTCGCTTAAGTAATAATGGAGGTTACTATGGCTAATACGAGAGAAATTCGCTCCAGAATAAAGAGCATACAAGACATTATGAAAATTACGAATGCCATGTATCTGATATCATCTTCTAAACTGAAAAAAGCTAGAAAAAGTCTTGCTGCAACGAAACCATATTTTGAGGCTCTTCAGGCGACCATTTATGATATATTGGTTCGAGCTCCTCATGTGCATAACGTTTTTTTTCAACGTAGGGATGAAATTGCACCTTCCGACAGAAAAAAAGGTTTTCTGGTTATTACAGCAGATAAGGGCTTAGCCGGTGCCTACAATCATAATGTGATTAAAAAGGCTGAAGAGGAAATGAAGAAGAGTAACAATAATTATCTTTTCGTAGTTGGACAGGTAGGCAGACAGTATTTTAATCGAAAAAGTGTCAAGCTTGATGGTGAATTTTTATACACGGCTCAAAATCCTACTCTGTATCGTGCTGAAAACATATCAAAAACAATAATTGATTTATTTGAACAAAAAGAATTGGATGATGTATATGTAATCTATACGAAAATGATTACACCGATGAAGGCTGAAGTACAGTTTGGAAAGCTGTTACCTTTAGAGAGGAAAAAGTTTGAGCGAAGAGCTGCCGGATACCAACACGCAAAATTTGATCCATCTTCGGAAATAGTAATGGATCGTCTGGTACCTAATTATTTAAAGGGACTGATTTTTGGTGTGTTAGTAGAATCCTTCTCCAGTGAGCAAAATGCAAGAATGACTGCAATGGAGGCTGCAACAAAAAGTGCCAAAGATATGCTTAAGAGATTAGAATTACAATATAACAGGGCAAGACAGGCAGCGATTACGCAAGAAATCACGGAAATTGTTAGCGGCGCAAAGAGTCTAAAAAAATAAGGGAAAGGAGATAAAATTCTATTACTATTCACACACCAGCCAAAGTTGATGATGTGATTTCGACAAATGTTTCCGAAGCGGAGCCGCTCCCGCTTAGTTGCATTACGTAACGGTACATAAGGCTCTAAAAGACAGAACCTAAGTACCGACGAATGCAAATACTCCTTTTCGGAAACATTTGCCGAAATCACAAAGGCGGATTTCTGGCAGGGGTGTGAACAGTAATAAAATTCTATTATGACAAGCGAAATTTTTTTTAATTCGTCTTGTATGATAGCTTAGAATAAGATATAATTATGAATAATGGCAAAATTATACAAGTTTTAGGACCTGTGGTTGATGTAGAATTTGACAGCGGAAAACTTCCAATGATTAAAGATGCACTTGAAGTAACAAGAGAAGGTAAAAGACTTGTTATGGAAGTAGCAAGTCATATCGGTAATAATATTGTACGATGTATCATGCTGGCTTCCAGTGAAGGACTTGTAAAAGGGATGGAGGTTATCGCAACCGGTTCCTGTATTAAAGTTCCTGTTGGAAAACATACCCTTGGTAGAATGTTCAATGTAATAGGTGAAGTAATTGATAACGGAGAACCGGTAGTAGGAGAGAATTTATGGAAAATCCATAGGGATCCGCCATCGTTTGAAGATCAGAGCCCTGTTGTTGAGATACTCGAGACTGGAATTAAAGTAATCGATTTATTAGCTCCCTATGCGAAGGGTGGTAAAATTGGTTTGTTCGGTGGAGCCGGTGTTGGTAAAACAGTATTAATTCAGGAGTTAATTCGTAATATAGCGACTGAGCATGGTGGATTTTCCATCTTCACCGGTGTTGGAGAACGTTCCAGAGAGGGTAACGACCTTTGGAGAGAAATGAAGGAATCAGGCGTTATTAGTAAAACCGCCTTGGTGTTTGGACAAATGAATGAGCCTCCAGGTTCTCGTATGAGAGTTGCTCAGACGGGGCTTACCATGGCTGAATATTTTAGAGATGAGGAAAAACAGGACGTATTGTTATTTATCGATAACATTTTTCGTTTTGTTCAGGCTGGTTCGGAGGTCTCCGCTTTACTTGGACGTATGCCGTCTGCAGTTGGATATCAGCCGACACTTGCCAATGAAGTTGGTGAATTACAGGAGAGAATTACCTCCACAAAGAATGGATCCATTACCTCTGTGCAGGCAGTTTATGTTCCTGCCGATGACTTAACTGACCCGGCTCCTGCGAATACATTTGCTCACCTTGATGCTACTACAGTTTTATCCCGTAAGATCGTAGAGCAAGGTATTTATCCGGCTGTTGATCCACTTGAATCAACCTCCAGAATTCTGGAACCCGATGTTGTTGGTGAAGAACATTATGAAGTAGCAAGAAAGACTCAGGAGCTTTTACAAAAATATAAGGAACTTCAGGATATTATTGCAATTCTTGGTATGGAAGAACTGGATGAACAAGATAAACTGGCTGTTTATCGCGCTAGAAAAATACAAAAATTCTTGTCTCAGCCCTTTAATGTTGCAGAGAATTTTACCGGCATTAAAGGAAAATATGTACCACTTGTCGAAACCATCAAAGGCTTTAAAGCTATTATCAATGGAGAAATGGACGAATATCCTGAATCGGCATTTCTTATGGTAGGAACCATTGATGAAGTTATTGAAAAGGCAAAACTCATTAATGCTAAAAATTAATATTTAATCCTTCAAGATATATATTGGAGGGTGCAAAGAATTTTGATAAAGCCAAAATTCTTAAGGAGGAGCTATGGCTAAGAAATTTCAACTTGAAATCATAGCAAGTGATCATCCCTTCTATAAAGGGGATTGTGAAATGCTCGTTTTCCCCGGCATTGACGGTAAACATGGTATTCTGGCCAATCATGAAGCAATGGTTACCTGCTTGAGTCCTGGTGAGATAAAATTTCAGGTCGATGGAGAATGGCATTACGCGGCAGTAAGTGATGGCTTTGTAGAGATTACATCCAAGAATGTGATAATACTTGCAGATACGATTGAACGACCGGAAGATATTGATGAACACCGCGCTGAAATAGCTAGATTAAATGCAGAAGAAAAAATGCGTCAAAAACTAAGTAATCAGGAATATTACCAGACTAGGTTAGTTCTTAATCGGGCTATGAACCGTCTAAAGGTTAAAAAAAATCACCCAAATTAATTATTTTATTAAATTAACATAAATTGGCATGCCAATTAACTTTACATGATAAAACGCTCATTCCTTATTGTTAGAAGAAATGAGCGTTTTTCATTATGAAGCGGAATTTTGAATTATAAATAGCATATAATAGACTAACCTATATTCCAGGGGAAAGGAATTATATGCCGAACGGAAAAATAGAAAACCAACTTAATCTATCTCTGGAGGTTCCCGAAGCCGTAAGGGAGAAAACCGGAAGCCTTGATGTAGGATATTCACCTGAGACAAAAACCTGGGAATTAATCGTTAAATATAACGGCAGCTTAGATCGGATACGGGAGCAGCTTGACATCTCTGCGGTAGAGCTGTTTAATGATTATGCAATACTAACGGTACCGGAATATTTAATCGATCGGCTATCTGATTATGAGGAAATTGAATTTATAGAAAAACCAAAACGACTCTTTTATGAAGTAAACCAAGGACGGACGGCTTCTTGTATTAATCCTCTGCAAACGGCGAATTACAGCCTCTTTGGAGAAGGAGTTTTAGTAGCAATTATTGATTCTGGTATTGATTATTCCCATCCTGATTTTCGAAATGAAGATGGGACAACAAGGATTACCGCCTTGTGGGATCAGACAATAGCAGGGACACCACCGGTAGGCTATGATATCGGTACACTCTATACGAGGGAAAAGCTGAATGAAGCCTTGAAGACACCGATGCCGGAGCGGATGGATATAGTACCTAGTACTGATCTGTCCGGTCATGGAACCCATGTAGCAGGAATTGCAGCAGGCAATGGAAGAGCAAGTAAAGGCTTATATCGAGGGGTGGCTTCACTTAGTGAGCTGATAATCGTAAAACTAGGTGCGTCCGTAGGCGATTCCTTTCCAAGGACTACACAGCTGATGCAGGGAATTGACTTTGTTATAAGATATGCGATAGAGCTGAATAAAGCGCTTGCAATTAATATTAGCTTTGGCAATAATTATGGTTCACATACTGGAAGGTCACTATTGGAAAGTTACATCAATGAAGCTGCAAATTCGTGGAAATGTAATATCGTTATTGGCACGGGAAATGAAGGGTCAACCGGCAATCATGCACAAGGTATCCTTAGGATGGGAAGTAATACCGCTGTGGATGTTGCAGTCAGTGATTTTGAATTTTCCTTTAACCTACAGATATGGAAAAATTACTTTGATCATTTTGATATCACAATAATTGCCCCGAACGGAACCCGTGTAGGTCCGATACCAACAATTTTAGGAAAGCAGCAATTTTCAATCGGGCAGACGCAGATACTTTTATATTACGGAGATCCGACACCTTATAATCTGCAACAGGAAATTTACATAGAATTTGTTCCGACTGGAAGATATGTTAATTCCGGGGTATGGCGGTTTGAGCTGGTTCCAAAAAAAATTGTAATTGGTAATTATGATATGTGGTTACCTTCAGGAGGAGTAAAGAATCCCGACACGAGATTCTTACTACCCTCTGAATATACAACACTGACAATTCCATCGACAGCATTTAATGCTATAGGTGTGGGAGCTTACAATGCCTATACAGACAGTTATGCTCCATTTTCCGGAAGGGGATTTACAAGAAATTTAGATGTTAAGCCGGATCTGGTAGCTCCGGGTGTTGACATTAATTCCTGCGCACCTGGCGGGGGCTATGCGGTTAGATCAGGAACCTCTATGGCTACTCCTTTTGTTACCGGAAGTGCAGCTTTACTTATGGAATGGGGGATTGTGAAGAGAAATGATCCATATCTTTATGGGGAGAAGCTGAAGGCCTATCTGATTAACGGAGCAAGGCAGCTGAGGATTGAGAGTATGTATCCGAATAGGACGTTGGGTTATGGGGCGTTATGTCTTGAAAATAGCTTGCCGGGATGATCTTATTAAGTTACTACTTTTGAAACGAGAGATGCAACACCAAATACTAGATCTATCTCAGCTCTATGAAGCAATGTTGACGAAATAGCTGAATTTTGTAAACTACCGCCTTTTCGTTTGTGCTTAGTAATTTATGTAACACACATAGTTTATGTTGATATAATTAAATCCTCAGATTTTAGCTATAATGTCACTTTTTTAGGGCATTGGCATAAAATTTGAGGATTTTTAAATGATGAAAATTACTGGTGGAAATCGTATCTAGCCATTAACAATCTATCTGGAAATGTAAGAAATATAAGAGTTTGAAGAGAACTTTAGAAGGTTTAGTTAAAGTTTATAATATCACTTTTCTTTAAAGGGTTAGAAATAACGGAAGTTTATTTTCTTTTAATATTGAAATAGAAGTATACATGTGATATAATTTGCTTTGTGATAGTGTTTTAAAAAATAGAAAGTCGTATAGATAACCTGAAACAAAATTGCTAAACAAAAGGAGAATAAATTATGCTTTGGACAGAAGAAATGTTTGGAGTTAAGAAACCTATTATTGCTATGTTACACCTGGATGCACTTCCGGGAGATCCATCTTTTAAAAATGGAGATGATATGGATATAGTAGTAGAACATGCGCGCGCTGATTTGCATGCACTTCAAGATGGAGGAGTGGATGGCATAATCATAAGCAATGAATTTAGCTTACCATATCAAAGGAAGATGGATATGGTTACACCGGCAGCTATGGCATACGCTATTGGTTGTATTCGTTCTGAAATTAAGGTACCTTTTGGTGTAGATGCGATCAGTGATGGGCAGGCATGTCTGGAGTTAGCTGCAGCAGTCAAAGCGAAGTATGTTCGTGGTACATTCAGCGGAGTGTATGTTGGCGATGGAGGGCTTTATAATAATGATTTCAGCATGTTACAGCGCAGGAGAGCCGCTTTGCATCTGGATAATTTAAAAATGCTGTATTTTATCAATCCAGAATCAGATCGCAATCTGGACACACGTCCACTAGCAGATATTGCAAAATCTACTATGTCAAAAGCAGCACCGGATGGATTGTGTATTTCAGCAAATGCAGCTGGACAGGATGTAGATAATGCATTGATTGCCAGTGTAAAAGAGGCCAACTCAGAAGTAGTAGTTATCTGTAATACTGGATGTCGTTTGAATACGATAGTACAAAAACTAACGACTGCAGATGCAGCTATTGTAGGAACTACATTTAAAAAAGACGGAAAATTTGAAAATCGTGTTGATGTTCAACGGGTAAAAGATTTTATGGAGGTTGTTTATAATTTTAGAAAAACAATATAAATTGCTAGTGGAAAGGATAAAAAATGAAACGAAAACTACTTGCAATGGATGTCGATGGTACAGCTGTCCGTGACGATTATAAATTAGGCCATGTAAGTAAGAAAGCGATTGAACGGGCCAGACAGGCAGGACATGTGATTGCCTTTGTAACCGGACGCAGAGATATTGATATGCTTAGCATGGGACGAGATGGAAGGTGCGTTGATTATCTGATTTTGAACAATGGTGGTAAGATCCTTCGCTGTGAAGATGAGGCAGTACTTTTCAATGATTTAATTGATCCAGAATCCTGCAAGAAATTAATTACATATTGTTTAGATAATCAACTCCAGCTTCAGATATGCAGTGGTTTGCTATGGAAAGTAAGCTGCATGACGGAAAGCACCCTGGAATATGCAAGGAGCGT
>JAQUYQ010000238.1 GCA_028691795.1 Herbinix sp. | reverse complement strand
TTTCTAATAAAGATGGCAGTTTTTTTAAACTACCTTTGCCAAACACGGTATTCTGTGGTATTGAAAACATAAAATCCTGCATGATTATTCTCCAATCTTTTCTTTTATTATTTGCCTCTAAGTTTTGAAAATGAGTGCTGCCATCATTCTCAGAACGCAAATCTTAGAGTGAAGATGTTTTTTCTACACTCTTTCAGTTTATACTGATCGGCTTCCTTTTACATTACTCAAATAAGCTTGAGAATACTCACTAAGCCTTATTATACTATATTACTCAAATTATACAACGATTTAATAAAACTTCGCATTACAAAGACTAGAGCATTGCTTGATAACATTTATCTGCGAAGTTTTAATAATTTAAATGATTTCGAGTAAGCTTACCCTCACCTCAAAGAGGCAGAAAATCTCAAAAGATTAGGGTGATACTTTCTCGAAATCATTTTAAGTAATAACTATAGAAAAATGATACTTATATTACAGTTTTGCAGCTTCCTTTACCGCTTCGTTAATTATCTCAAAAGCTTTATCACAATCTTCCTTTGTCGCAATAAGCGGAGGAACCATACGTATTATACTGCCGCCAATTGCTGTGATTAACAACTTACGGTCAAAGCAAGCATGTTTAATATCGACACTGTTAACACCATCAAATTCGACACCAACTAATAAGCCCTTTCCTCTTACGTCTTTCACCTTGGGCAATGCAGCAAGCTTTTGTTTGAAATATTCTCCAACTGTTTCGGCACTACCAGCTAAATCTCTGTCAAGTAATTCCTTGATCTGTGCATAAGATGCAGCACAGCATACCGGATTACCGCCATATGTAGTTCCATGGGAACCCATGGAAAATGCTTTCGCAACCTCTTCACTAGCACAGATTGCTCCGATTGGCATACCACCGCCCATTGCTTTTGCCATAGATACAATATCAGGCTTAATACCATAATGCATAAATGCCATAATCTTACCGGTTCTGCACCATCCGGTTTGAACTTCATCGAGCAATAACAACATACCCTTTTCATCACAGAATTCGCGAAGTCCCTTCATGAATTCCATGGTTGCGGGATGAACACCACCCTCACCTTGAATAGGCTCGATCATGATAGCGATTGTGTTCTCGGTGCAAGCGTCCTTAAATGACTGCAAATCATTGTAATCTGCATAAGAGAATCCAGGAAGCATTGGTTTTAAGTTATTCTGACAAGCATTCTGAGGTTGTCCTGTAGCAGATAAGGATCCGTAGGTTCTACCGTGGAAGCCCATTTTTGCGGTAACAATATGATATCTCTCAGGACCATACTTCTCAACGCCATATTTTCTTGCCATCTTAATCATTGCTTCATTCGCTTCCGTACCGGTACTCTGGAAGAAAATCTTATCCATATCGATTGATTCACAGATTAATTTAGCTAATTTAGCCTGCGGAATGGTATAAGGATAGTTGAAGGTATGTATAATATCATCTACCTGCTCTTTAATTGCTGCTACAACCTTCTCATTACAGTTACCAGCACTGTTTACTGCTATTCCACCATAAAAATCAAGGTAACCTTCACCATTCTCATCAAACAGATACATATCTTTTGCAGTTTCGGCAACAAAGTCAAAACGCTCATACGTATCAATCATATACTTCTTTACTGTGTCCTTTAATTCCTGGCGAGTCATGCCAGATTCATTTAATTTCATTGCATTGCCTCCTCTATATGATTGCTTTTCATAATAAATTTATAATATATTCATTATATACGTTTCGCATTATATACTAAGCATATTATAATGTATTGGAAAAAGTAATACTGCTTTAACAAGATAAATTGTTAAACCAAATTACTTATTCTAACAAAAAAGCTGCTAGACATATTCAAGGCGGCCAAGCTTTCTATTTATACTAGTTATACGATCTCTATCTCATTCATTTTTATAAAAACTGTCGGTGTAATTGATGTAAAGCGCTTAAACTCATGGATAAAATGAGCCTGGTCATAGAAACCCAGCCGTTCATAAACCTCATCCTCTTTATTATTCTTAACGATTTCAATTGCCTGTTGAAGCCTGATAATACTGGCATATTTCTTAACTGATACACCTACGTTATTTTTAAATATTCTATCTACATAACAATGACTATATCCGGTTGTATTGACTAGCTTGGACACATTGATAAAGCCCGACTCTTCTTTCACCTTTTTTGTGATGAAGGAGGTTATGCTATTGGGCTCTGCAACTTCCTTATATTTAAAATTTTTTAAAAAATAATCAACTTTATCTTCCAAAGATAATCTCTCACTTAATGTAACCTGCATTCCATCTAAATTCATGAAATCCTTTAACTCACAGCGGTTATCAACTATATTTGTCATCCGCTTTTTAAAGCTACTTGGGATGGTACCAGGATTAAATCTGATTCCAAAGCATTTGTCATACATTCCAATACTTGATTTTCTTCCAGTAAGTAAACTTCCGCATACATAGGCTTCTACTAAGTCACCCTTCCATAAAAACTCAATATCCACACACCCATCCGGTATGGCTATGATATCTTGACAGTTCGGATTATTAATCTCATAGAACTTATTAAATACCGGGTTGTCTACGATAATCTCCTTGTAATCAATATTACGTTTCATGCAGAAAGATTTATGGTTCATAATTAACCTCCACTCCACCGTCTTACGGCGGTACAATTACTGGAGAAAAAGATACGTAAGTGTCTTTTTCAAAAAGTTATGAATACAGTAAATGGCAAAGCCATTATATTAACGTCTTTGCCAATTTTCATCATAATACATTAATTTATTTAATCTGTCAAGATTATATATGTAAGCAGATTGGGTTTACTTAATATAGGATTTTAATGGCTAGAAATGCCTCTTGATGATATACTTAGATTTGTTACTAATAATTATATTTGTTATACGATAAAACTATTATTATGTTGTTTATCGTTTTCTTAATACAGAAACGCCTGTATCTAGATATTTTGGCCCAGTATTATATCCCTTGACGGCTGCAAAGGCTTGCGCCATACCAAGGTATCCCATTGTATAAGGATTTTGAGCAATAATTACCTTCAAACTTTCTTCCTGTAATAACGTCATATTTTGATCAGACGTGTCAAAACCTACTCGGAAGTTTGACAGTTAAATAAAGAAATAATCGCTGTAAGCCTTGATATAGGCTTATTTTTTTGTCAAATTTTATATAAATATATGTAGCTATTTATGGCTATATATGGTATAATAAGGTATGG
>JAQUYQ010000053.1 GCA_028691795.1 Herbinix sp. | reverse complement strand
ATAATCCGATGACTCTTAGTGCTGCACCGGTATATGTTACAAACTATGAAACCAAGACCTCTTATGTTATGGTACCAGGCAGTATTACAGCTTCCTGCCTGGGATATGACTATAAATGGAACAGCTCCACAAAGACTTCGGTGATTACTACGCAAAAGAATACTTCCACAGGCGGTGACAATTCTGGGGAAGATCCGGAGCTTGGTGATTCCGGTGATATCATTGAAACAGGAACCACTTTAAACCAATGGACAGCGCTTACTTCACAATATGGCGAAAGCAGTACTGTACATGAAATAGCCGCGGCTACCACAAGTTATAATGGTACTATTACTTCAGTTTCCCGTGATTATAGCAATACAAAGAAAAATTCTGAAACATTCATGATTGCTGCAAATACAACTTTTAATAAGCTGACATCAAATAGTTCCGGAAATATTATAACAATTCAGGCTGATAATATGAGCTGTATTGATCAAACGAATCAAACCTATGGCTATTCAAGTAATCTAATTAATAAAATAAGTACTTACAACAATGCCGTAACTTTAAGTTCTAGCATCGAACTTGAGGTTCTTCAGGAAAATTATCAGTATGACATAGCTTTATCTGCGGATAAACAGATTTTATACGTAACCGTTTATTATAATACGTTAACTTCAGCAATCATTGGAACTAATAGCAAATGTGATTATCTTAACTTGAGTGGTATTAGTCCATTAGATGCCACGATAACGGAAGCAGCCGGATTAATCTATATCGATTTTCCTTATACAATCAACAGCCTGGGTGATCTTAATACAGAAGTAAAAGGCTCCAATTACATCAAGCAAATATTCTCCATTAACATGCAAGATAAAACGCAAATCGTACTTTCCATGAATGAGGGGTATCAATATTATTATCAGGAAAATGGAAATCAATTTACCATAATCTTTCAGTCGAAGGACAGCACAAATCAATCGGACCCACAGGAGATAATTGATAAAAGTAAATATGAAATAGTGATACCAAAGCCTTCAGCTATTACTTCAGCAATGATTTCTGACGAAGATTTTTATTATAATAATTATTTTGTGATTAATCTTCAAGGGGATTACAAAGATTACTTCAATAATCAACCGATTTCCAATAATTCAAGCACCGCCTATAAGATTTCGGTTTCCTTAAACAGCAGTGGTAATACCGTAATTAAAATTGCTACGTCAAAGCTTCAGGGTTATGAGATTGCATCTGATAATGAGAATATTTATGTGAATATCGGAAATCCGAGAGATATTTATAAAAATATCGTTGTCCTAGATCCCGGCCATGGTGGTGCTGCAACCGGCGCTCTAAAGAATGGAAAACAGGAGAAAAATATCAATTTTAAGATTCTGTATACGATTGGAAAGAAATATTTTAATCAGGATACGGCGAAACTAAAAGTATATTATACTAGAACTTCTGATGTGGATTTGTCATTAAAAGAACGTGCAGCTTTTGCTAATAAAGTTGGTGCAGATTTATTTGTAAGTCTTCATATGAATTCTGCTGAGAATGCCCCTAGTGCAAAGGGCACAGAGGTTTTCTATTCCCACAATAATAACGTAGCAAACAGTGCAGGCTTAACAAGCAGTACCTTAGCATCCTATTTAGTAAAAAACCTTTATCCTGCACTTGGAACGAATAATAGAGGAGTAAAAGAGGATATCTTTACTGTAATAGATAAAAATACTGTTCCTGCTGTATTAATTGAATTAGGTTTCCTATCGAATACAAGCGATTATTCTGTTATTACTAATGAGGAGAAGCAGGCAGTTGCAGCAGAAACAATATATAAAACCTTACTACAGGTATTTGAGAAATATCCTACGGGCAGATAATTACATAAAATATCTTTTTGCATGGATTATTGCGAAATAATAGTAACATAATAGAAATTTTTTCGTTGTTGTGTACTAATATAAAATAATAGGTTCGGATGTTATACTTTTAGTAATTAAAAAGTAAATGATATCCGAACCTATTATTTTATTATTTTTATAGCTTTTTATAATAACCGTGTATGAAAGTTATTAAACTTCCCCCGAGAAAGTTAAAAACAATAGTAGAGCATTCGCTATGAGAATGACACCGGAAATAATCCATCCCAATACATTCGTCATCATCTTATTTTTAAAGGAGCCCATAAGGTCTTTCCGGTTTGTGATAATCAACATGGGTATAATAGCAGCTGGTAGTATAAAGCTTAGTGTAACCTGACTAAATATAAGTGCCTGCATAGGATTTACACCAAGGAGTATGATGAGCATTCCGGGAAACATCGTTACGATTCGGGTTACATTATCATTAATTTTCAAGCCTACAAATCCCTGCATAATCGTTTGACCAGCCATGGTTCCCACAGCAGAAGAGGAAAGACCGGAGGAGATAAGGGCAATAGCAAAGACTCCACTAGACGCTGCACCAAGTAAAGGGTAGAGCGTTTTCTGCGCCTGTTCGATGGAATTAACCATAATACCATTTCTATAAAAGACGGCAGCCGATACGATGACCATTGCTGCATTAATGATAAATGCAATATTCATCGCAATTACAATATCAAGCCGTTCCATTTTTAAATAACTTTTCTTTTCCATTTCTGATAAGTTTATGTTTCTATGCTGTACTAAATGAGAGTGCAGATAGATTACATGAGGCATTACGGTAGCGCCAAGCATACCAACAGCGATTAGTACAGCTTCACCATTTGGCAAAGAGGGAAGAAGAACATGCAGTCCTACCGAGGACCAATCCGGTTTTGCTAAAAAGAGCTCAATTGCCTAGGAGGCACATATTATAGCGACCAATATGGATATTATTACCTCTATTAATCTTTGTCCGTATTTACCTAGGTAAACAATAAAAAAAGTAAGAATTGCAGTTAATAAACCGGCATATACCATGGGAATATGAAATAATAAATAAAAGCCCAGAGTGCTGCCGAGAAATTCTGCCAGATCAGTAGCCATTGCTGCAAGTTCTGCGACAACCCAAAAGCACCAATTCGTTCTTTTTGAAAATACCTTGCCGCACATCTGAGGAAGCGTATTACCGGTTGCAATACCAAGCTTTGCAGACATCGACTGCAAAAAAATTGCCATCAGGTTACTCCATAAAATAACCCAGATCAAGGTATAATTAAATTTAGAACCACCGCTGATATTCGTTGCGAAGTTTCCTGGATCAATGTATGCAACACTTACTACAAATGCAGGGCCAAGAAATTCAAATAAGGTTTTCGCTCTGCTGATTAGACTAATCTCGGCTTTTAATTTTCTAATAATTATCTGTTCCGGCTGGGAAGATATTGTTTGAATATAATTATCATCAAGCATTATTAGGCACCTCTTTTACATATCACTATTTGTTTTATTTAATATGTATATAACATTTTAGCCCAGCCTAATTTGATATACCTAACTCACAATATGTAAGAAAGGATCATTATGTTACATTTTATACTCCTATAATTTCAATCACTTATTTGCAATTAATACATATTATGACTGTAATAGATTGGTTATTTGGAACAATCAAAAACCATTGGGGATCTTTATACTCCCCGATTAGTTTACATTAACCAAAATGTTTATGACAGCATGAAGGAGCTTTATATGGGACCTATCATAAAAAATTATGAAGGTATATATAACCGGTATATAAAACGGATCATTGGCTTTTTATTCGCAATGATACTTATCGTTGCCTTATTACCTATATTTATAATTATCAGTGTTACTGTGGTTTTCAGCTCGGGTATACCGATTTTCTATAGAGCCGAGCGAGGAGGATATCAGGGTAAGACATTTCGGATATACAAATTTCGTACCATGGTAAAAGATGCGGATAAAATTGGTGGTGGAACCTCAGCGTTAAATGACAAAAGAATTACAAAAGTTGGTCATTTTTTACGAAAAACCAAACTTGATGAAATTCCACAACTAATTAATATACTTAAGGGAGAAATGAGTTTTGTTGGACCAAGACCAGAATTAATTAAATATACTTTAAAATATACCGAAGAAGAAAAAATCATTTTAGAGGTAAGACCGGGGATAACGGATTATAGTTCTATAAAATACATTAATTTAGATGAAATTGTTGGTGAAAAAAATGCGGACGAAGTATATGAAAATAACATTTTACCATTCAAAAATAAATTAAGATTAAAATACGTTGAAAACGTTTCCTTTCGAACCGATTGTAAACTACTATTTATTACGATAGCTAATGTAATACAAAAGGCAGTGAAATATATAGGGTAAACGTTCTGAAAAAGCAAAATAATGGAGTTTAAAGTGAATTGTTTACAATTCACTTTGAAAAATTGTGCCTGCGGCTCAAAGTTTGTAGGCTTTGATGAAAGGCATGGTTATTTATATGGAATATATATATCTAAAGCATTCTGATTTGAAAGTGTCACGACTTTGTGTGGGTGGCTGTCCGATGGGCGGGTACGGATGGGGGAATGTGAACGAAGTAGAGTTAGTGAAAGCGGTTTGTACGGCAATAGACAGAGGGATTAATTTCTTTGATACAGCTGATATTTATGGAATTGGTAAGTCGGAAGAAACATTAGGGAACGCTGTAAAAGGGCATCGAAGCAAAGCGGTGATTGCAACCAAATTTGGTGTTCGAATAGAAAATGGAAAAACATTCTATGATAATAGCCCGGCATGGATAATCCATGCATTAGAGGCAAGTTTGAAACGTTTGGATACCGATTATATTGATTTGTATCAAATTCATTATAGAGATAATCAGACAGATATTGAAGCAATACTTCAAACTTTGGATCAGTTAAAAACCAAAGGTTACATTCGATATTATGGGTTATCTAATCTCTATAGAAAAGATATAACCGAAATAAGGAATTATGCTGATCAGTTTGTTGGTTTTCAAGATGAATATAGTCTGGCTTGCCGAAAGAATGAAAAAGATATGCAGGAATTATCTGATCTGCTGGAATTAACACCCATCACCTGGGGAAGTTTAGGGCAAGGTATCTTAACTGGAAAATATGACATTAACTCAACTTTTGGTACCGATGACAGGCGACAAAGAGATAACTATGTTAATTTTCATAATGAAAAGTTAAAGAAGAATATGGAGATTGTAGAAGTAATTCGGGAAATCTCATTAGAAATTGAGAAACAGATACCCCAGGTAGCCATTCGATTTATACTTGACTATTTAAAAGAATCCGTTGCTATCGTTGGAGTAAAAACCGAAAGCCAGCTTCTCACTAATATAGACGCTATGGATTGGAATTTAACAAAAGAACAAATAGAGAAGTTATTAATTATATCAGAACAATCGGAGAAATAGTGTGAATAGGCTCACAAAAAATATGCGAGCCATTAGAAGAACCTCGGAATGAGCACAGAGGGTGCTCATTCCAAGCTTCTTCCGGGTATTAGAGATGCTGCTTTGCAGCATCATGTAGGTTAGTGTGAATTATAAAGAGCATAATTCATACGGCAAATTTATGTTAACGCCCAAATTCGCGGTTTTTGGCAGAATGGAGATTTTAATGGACAGTAAACAGCTTGCATGGAAAATCAGAAGGCACGCAGTAGAAATGACCCATAATTCACAGAGTTCTCATATTGGCTCTATTTTATCAGTAGCTGATATTATTGCAGTCCTTTATAATGATATTGCTAATTTTGATCCTAATAATCCTAAAATGCCGGATCGAGATAGAATTATACTTAGTAAAGGTCATGCAGGCGCAGCAGTCTATGCAGTACTTGCTGAAAAATCTTTTTTTAATACAGAAGAATTGAAGAATCATTATGTGGATGGCAGTAGATTATCCGGGCATGTATCACATAAAGGAGTACCTGGCATCGAATTTTCTACCGGTTCGCTCGGTCATGGATTATCGGTAGCAGCAGGTATGGCCTACGCAGCCAAAAAAGATGGTAAACCTTACAATATCTACGTAATATGCGGAGATGGGGAGTGTGAGGAAGGCGCTGTGTGGGAAGCAGCTTTAGTAGCTCATCATAATCATCTAAATAATCTAATTCTTATTATTGATTATAACAAAATGCAAAGCCTTGGTTTTTGTGATGATATCATATCACT
Source organism: Herbinix sp. (assembly GCA_028691795.1). Taxonomy (GTDB): domain Bacteria; phylum Bacillota; class Clostridia; order Lachnospirales; family Lachnospiraceae; genus Mobilitalea. The sequence goes on along the minus strand of JAQUYQ010000053.1, from coordinate 9,113 downwards.
TTCTCCTTTAGTAGAAAAATGGAGAGCCTTCGGTTGGAATACTATAGATGTTGACGGTCATGCTTATAAATCATTAAGCGAAGCCTTCCAGCAAGCTGCTATAAGTAAAGATCTGCCTACCGTAATTATTGCAAATACGATTAAAGGTAAGGGAATCTCATTTATGGAAAACAATATATTATGGCATTATAGGTTTCCACACGATGGTGAGGAATACAACAACGCAATTCTTGAATTGAGGGCACAGCTACCAGAAGGTATCACTGACCCATACGATAGAGAAATGGAAGAAAGACAAGTGTGAAAGTAAATCATTTCAACCTTACTAATTCATGATAAGTTAATTAGCTTGCTGATTCATCTTATTTGGGCCTATTTAATTCATGACAACCTAATTTCACGCCAGGTATGAAATTTGTCGTATTTGAGTAGGCCATCAAAAATTGAAGGGCATGGGACTATATATGAGAGATATGTTTGTAAAAACTTTGCTTAATATAGCTAAAAAGGATCGTAATGTATACCTCATCACAGGAGATTTGGGCTTTGGAGTATTAAAACCTTTTTGGGAAGAAATACCGAATCAATTTGTAAATGTAGGAATCGCAGAACAAAATATGATCGGCTTTGCTGCTGGTATGGCACTGGAAGGGAAAACGGTTTTTGTCTATTCGATTGGCAATTTTCCAACGCTTCGATGTGTTGAACAGATCAGAAATGATTGTGCTTATCATAATGCGAATGTAAAAATAGTATGTATTGGCGGCGGTTTGGTGTATGGTGCGCTTGGTATGAGCCATCATGCAACCGAGGATTTAGCCATTATGCGTGCACTCCCAGAAGTAACTGTTATGGCACCAGCAGATCTGGTAGAAACAGAACATGCTACTCGGGCTATCTATGAACATAAGGGTACTTGTTATTTGCGACTTGGCAGAGGTGGAGAAGGGCAAATTCATAATACGATTGATAATTTCCGAATTGGGAAAGCAATTAAAATAAAAGATGGAGAAGATATTGTCATATTTTCTACCGGCGCTATTATTGATGAAGTAATGGAAGTGAATAGCATGCTGAAAGAAAAAGGAAGAAATCCAGGAATCTATACCTTTCCTACTGTAAAACCAATCGATGCCAAAGTAATAGAAGAATGTTCCTCTCAGTATGATTTAATAGTAACCGTAGAAGAACATAATAAAATTGGAGGTTTTGGCAGTGCTGTAGCTGAGGTGGTTTCGGAATTAAACGGTAAAAGAGCAAAAATGCTTAAGATTGGAATTGACGATCAATATTCAAGCGTTGTTGGATCACAAAAGTATCTAAGGGATTACTACCAACTTAGTTCCCCAAAAATATTTGAAAATATTATAAGTAGTATAACTAGTCTCACAAAAGAATGCGAGCAATTAGAAGCATAGCAAAAGCAGCTATTCTTTAGGATTTGTGGCAAAAAGGCATGGGCGTTAGTTTGAATAGTCTCGCAAAATACATGCGAGCCATTACAAGAACCTCGAAATGAGCACAGAGGGTGCTCATTCCAAGCTTCTTCCGGGTATTTGAAGATGCTGCTTTGTAGCAACATGTTGGTTAGTATGAAATGAGGGAAAGAAAGCCTTGAATATTCTTATTATATCACAATGGTTTGATCCGGAACCCAATAATATGAAAGCTCTTATTTTTGCAAAAGGTTTAAAACAGAGAGGACATTCGGTACAAGTACTTACGGGTTTTCCAAATTATCCTATGGGAAAGATATTTAAAGGATATAAATTGAAATTTTATCAAAAAGATGTTATTGAAGATATTTTGATACACCGAGTTCTATTATACCCAAGCCATGATTTGGGAAGTATACGGCGAAGCTTGAATTATTCCAGTTTTGCAATCTTTGCGGCTCTGATCGGACCTTGGGTTGTGAGAGGTAAAATAGATGTCATCTATGTATATCATCCACCGGCAACGGTAATGTTTCCGGCTCTAATATTACATAAGATAAAAAAAGCGGGAATACTGTTGGATGTCAATGACCTTTGGCCGGATACAATTACCTCAACCGGAATGATAAATAAAAAATTGCCACTAAAATTAATTACTTACTGGATGAATTACTCTTATAGAAAAGCGAATAAAATCAATGTGCTTTCAACAGGTATTAAGAATTTACTTGAACAAAGAGGGGTAGCCAAAGGTAAAATTGTATCGATTCCTGTCTGGTGTAATGAAAGTCTAATTAATTATGAGTTAGATACCGACTTTTTGAAGACTTATAACTTACATAATTGTTTTATTGCAATCTATGCAGGGGCGATGGGAAGAGCACAAAATTTATCTACTTTCATCATGGCAGCAAAAAGACTGCAAAGTATAATTCCAACCTTTAAGATGATTTTCATAGGTCATGGAGTATGTTTAGAAGAATTAAAAGATATGGTTTTGAAAAATGATATTGTTAATATTATATTTGTACCGGTGAAACCTCCCGAAGAATTAACAGCAATCCTTAATTTGGCAGATGTTCTATTGATTCATTTAAAAAAAGACCCACTATTTGCAGTTACCATTCCTTCCAAAATTGCATATTATTTTGCCATCGGAAAACCTATTGTTGCAGGTTTGGAAGGTGATGCAGCTGATATTATTATAAAGTCAGGCGGAGGTATTGTTTGTACTCCACAAGACGTTAACGAAATAGCTGATGGAATTGAACAAATTTATAAAATGGATGTTGCACAACGTAATTCAATAGCTGATAGAGGAAAAAAGTATTATAGGGATAATTTTTCTATGGAAGAAGGAATAACCAATTTTGAAGAAATTATGGAGGATATTGTTAAGATGGGAAGAAATAGAAAAGGTTGCTTAGATAAGAAAATTTAGAAATTGAAATAGTTGACTTATATAAGTAAAAAGATTTTAAAGTCAGCAAATTTATTTAGGAATAATACAATAAGGAATTCTGTTTAAATTTTATTATTGTATTATTCCTTTACATAGAGTTTATAATTCATGAGAAGCAAAATGTCAGGATAAGGGTGTGAGAGGATAAGCCGTCATTTTGCTCAATCTAAGATGTACGAGTTTTAATAACATAATTATGTATCCCGTTATCCGATATTATATTGGGAAAATTGATAAAATTTCTCAATGATATCCGGATTTTGCTTTAGAAACTTATTAAAAATACTAAACTTTTGTAATGTTATTGCAGAAATATTATGTTCAATCAATTCTGTTTCAATTAAATAGTTTTCATTAACTCCTAAGTTTTTAAGAAACATTTCAATAATTTCATGACGCTGTAAAAGGTATTTACCTATTTCTTTTCCGTTTTCCGTTAGGTATATAATTCCATGCTTTTTATATTCAAGTAAATCCAGACTATATAATTTTTGAACCATACTTGTAGCTGATGGAGCCGCAACATTCAAGAGTTCTGACAATGTGTTGATACGTAGATATTCCTCTCCAAGACTATATTGATAAATCATTTCTAAATAGTCTTCCATAGCGGAGGTCAGAAGCTTTTTGTTTTGTTCCATTAACTGATAACCACGGACTGTATGAAACTTAGATAACTCATCCATTGTATCACTACCTTTAAGGATCGAACCATTCATAATTATTATATGTATATTCAAACTTTTTTAAATTAATTTATAAATATTATAATGGGTATCATTTACATATCCTCATCTCAAACTGTGAATACGACATATGACACCCAGATCAATAATTCATTCCATACGTTTAAAAAGAGGCTATTGCAATATATCTGCCAATTAATTTTAAATTAACTCAAAATCAAAATTAGATAACTTGCAATAGCCCGATTATTTTTAAATATCTTGGATTTGAATTATTGATTATTTTCCAATTTATCCCAGAAACTCTTTAAATCCTTATCTTTTTTCTTTGCCTTTTTTGCTTTTGCATTTGTTTCGTCGAGCAATTTAATAACATCTGCATCTTGAAGTCTGGCACGATAATATTCCTCGGTTTCGGCATCGAATTCCCCTGAGAATATCTTAACATTCCCTTCATCATCGGTAACAACATAGAACTGATCGGTAGCAGGTGCGGGAGTATCAATATTAATAAATTTTACCTCATTGTAAACATATACAATATAAGTATCTTTTATAAAGCCTTTTTTCACATAGCATTTTATTTTATTATAATCTTCAACATATTGAATATCTTTTTGTAATTGTTTCTTGGATTCGATATTGGTAGGATCACTAAGTATTGTTTTAAAGTTATCAACATCGCAATTAAGTTTGGCTTTGTAATAGCTTTTCATAAGTTTCGTTATTTTGGGATATCCATCCTCTTCAAGATTATACACTGGTAGTGGAGTAGGCGTTGGGGAAGGACTAGGAGTTGGAGTTGTAGCCTGTGTTGGAGTTACCGTACCGGAAATCGTATTCCCATTATCATTATTACTATTTGATTTGTCTTCGTTTAATTCTACAATATTAATACTTTCTTCTGTCTTATTATTTTTATTAGGAGCTATTGATAATGTTACCATACCAATCCCCATCGTACTTATTAGTGTAAATAGGATTATTTTTTTATATTTTAATTTCATATTAATCTCCATTCAGCCAAAACACCGCAAATTTGGGCTTCAGCACAATATTTGCAAAGAGAATTATAAATACAATTCTCTTTGTGAAAAATCAAATTTTTCACACTTGCCTCAATATACTTATCAGTCTCATTAACGAGATACTATCTATTTTAGCAAACATGTCCAATACAAGCAACAGGTTTATTCATTTTTATATAAATGCTGTCAATAGTTTTATCTTATTGATCTTTAATTTATTTAATTTCTAACATTTTAATTTCAAATTTCTAATAACTTAATTTCAAATATAAATATATTCATGGACTTTATATTCATCACTAAATAAAAACGCCAACATATGATAATAGTAAGGAACCACCTGTGGTTTTATTGTAGCCCCTTAGTGTAATTTAATTACTTTATAGAATTATTGTATGAGAGGAGGAGTTAATGAATGGAACTTTCCCTATCGGAAATCATTTCATTAATAATAAAGAGACTTAAGTTAATTATTATCTGTGTCATATTATTTGCCAGTGTCTTCTATATAAAAAGTCAATATTTAACTAGTCCAACCTATACGGCGTCTGTGGAAATGTATGTTAATTCGAGTAATTTGACTGCTAACGCTGACCTAACCGAGCTAACTTATGCTCAAAAGGTTGTAACTACTTATATCAGCTTTTTACAGACCAAAACATTTTATAAGCAAGTTTTAGAAAAAACCGGATTAAAATATGGGCCGGATCAACTAAAAGCAATGACAACGATACAATCTGTAAATAATACTGAGATTTTTCGAATCAGTGTAACCTCTTTTAGTCCAGATGATTCATTTAAATTAGTAGAAGCAATGCAAAGTATTGCTCCCGATCTGATTCAAAGTATTAAAGGAACAGCAGAGATTTCTGTAGTAGATCCTGCGGTTTTTCCAGCAGGACCCACCCTGCCAAATATCAAATTATATACATTAGTAGGGGGAATGCTGGGCTTTTTATTCTCTGTAATTGCTTCATTTTTATGGGAAATTATTGATGTAAATGTAAAAAGCCAAGAGGATTTGAAGAAGTACGAAATATCAATACTTGGTGCTATACCAAATTACAATATCTGTAAACGCAAGAGTTATTATCTTGTGAATTTATTACCCGGTAAAATAAAACATTGGAAATTCCAGGAATATGCCAAATGTATCACTGATGAAAATAGATTCTGTATAAATGAAGCATATAATTTATTAAGAACAAATTTGAGATTTACTGTGCGCAAGGATGGCTGTAAGAAGATAATAATCAGTAGTCCCTTGCCGGATGAAGGCAAGAGCACAACCAGTACTAATTTAGCAATTACGATTTCTCAAACAGGTGCAAAGGTATTACTTCTTGACTGCGACTTAAGAAAGGGAATGCTGCACACCTATTTTAAAATTAAAAGTGCACCCGGATTGAGTAACGCTTTATCCGGAATGATTAATGAAAAAGATGTGATTCAGTATACCAAATATGAGAATTTGCATGTAATAGCAATGGGTGTAATTCCTCCCAATCCAACCGAATTGCTCGGAAGCGTTCAGATGGAAGCATTTATAAAGAAGCTTGAGAACCTCTACGATTATATCATTATCGATTCACCACCGGTCAATATTGTATCGGATACACTCAGTATGGTAAAGATGGTAGATGGTGTTGTGATTGTTGTTAAAGAAGGTGTTACCTCTCATCCTAATATTGTTGCAGCGATCAATAAATATAAATTTACGGAAGCGAATATATTAGGCTTTGTAATTAATGGGATTTCATTAAATAATTTCAATAACAATAAATATAAATACTGTGATTATAGCAAATATAAAAATAAAGATGATTGATCTTCATACTCATTTACTACCAAATATTGATGATGGAGCCTGCTCGATTGAAGAAGCTTTAAAGATGATAGAAGCTCTTCACAATCAGAAGGTTAATAAGATTGTCTGCACTCCTCATTTTGATCCAACTACAACTTCCTTGCAGGATTTTTCTGATAAAAGGGCTGCTGCAATATCTTTATTGAGTAATTCTAAGGTTGTATTAGTATCCGGAAGTGAAACCACACTTCATGATTATTTATTCAATTATCCTGATCTTAGCCCGTTATATATTGGAAATTCACGATATCTTTTGTTGGAATTACCGTTTGGTAAAGAATGGGATAATGAAGTATTTAAGACATTAGAATCATTGCTTCGTTATTATGATTTATTTGCAATCATTGCACATATTGAACGATACCCGGCTATAAAAAAAAATGAAAATAATATAAAAAAGCTGATTGAAATGGGCTGTCTTCTACAATTAAATACGAACTCGATTATTGATAAGAAGTTAAGACCTCGAGCATTAAAATATATAAAGCGCGGATATATTGATGTTCTAGCAAGTGACTGCCACAATATGGATAAACGGCCTCCAATTATTAATGAGGCCTTTAACATAGTAATGCAAAAATTAGGAACCGAGTACAGTGATCGATTAAAATATAATGCAGAATGCATTGTTAATGGCTCTGATCTAAGGCAAAAGACAATATACATCATAGAATAAAACGAATGCATTATCTGCTTTCTGCGCTTCATTTAAAGAAAGCTAATTATGGGGGTGCAATAATGTTTCTTAATAAATCACTTCTTATCACCGGCGGAACGGGAAGCTTTGGAAACGCTGTTCTTAAGAGGTTTTTAAATACAGACATAAGAGAAATTCGAATCTTTTCCCGTGATGAGAAAAAACAGGATGATATGCGTAAATTATATAAAAATGATAAGATAAAATTCTATATCGGTGATGTCAGGGATATCCAATCAATTAAAAATGCAATGCATGATGTTGATTATATTTTTCATGCAGCAGCGCTCAAGCAAGTCCCCTCCTGCGAGTTCTTCCCGTTAGAAGCCGTAAAGACCAATGTGCTGGGAACAGAAAATGTTATTACGGCTGCTATTGAATGTAACGTTAGAAAGGTAATATGCCTTTCTACTGATAAAGCAGCCTATCCGATTAATGCTATGGGTATTTCTAAGGCAATGCTTGAAAAAGTATTTATTGCGAAATCAAAGATTGTTGACTCTGAAAAAACTTTGATCTGTGGCACACGGTATGGAAATGTAATGGCATCAAGGGGATCTGTAATTCCTTTATTCGTTGAGCAAATAAAAAACGGCCAATCAATTACAGTTACGAATCCAAATATGACGCGCTTTTTGATGAACCTGGATGAAGCGGTAGAACTCGTTATATTCGCATTTCATAATGCAGAGGCAGGGGATATCATGGTTCAAAAAGCTCCGGCCTCTACTATAGGTGATTTGGCGCAAGCATTGAAAGAGTTGTTTCATTCAGACAGTGAGATAAAGATAATCGGAACCCGTCATGGGGAAAAGGAATATGAAACTCTTCTTACAAAAGAAGAATACCTGGTAGCTCAGGATATGGGAAGCTTCTACAGAATACCGGCAGACAAACGTGACCTTAATTATGATAAATATTATATAGAAGGAAATAAGGTTTTATCTTCTCAGGAGGAATACAATTCGAATAATACGATCAGGCTCAGTATAAATCAAATTAAAGAGAAATTACTTGAGCTTGACTTTATAAAAAATGAGTTGGCTAGTATGTCAATTAATAATGAGGATGACATATCAAAACATCCATCTTAGAAGATTTTAGAAGGTAGAAGAGCAGTAATATTATATCGTATGTGTGAACCGGCGGTATGGAGGTGAAGCCATTGAGAATTTTACAGATTAACTCTGTATGTGGAGTAGGCAGTACCGGTAGAATTACGACAGATTTATATAAAGTTTTGGAAGATCAGGGACATGAATGTTGTATATGCTATGGGCGAGGAACTGCTCCAAAAACTCTTAATACGATTCGGATAGGCTCAGATCTGGATATCTATAAACATGCACTATATACTCGAATTACTGATAAGACTGCATTTGCATCAAAGAAAGCTACAGAAAGATTGATACATCAAATGAAACAGTATAATCCTGACATCGTACATCTCCATAATCTTCACGGTTATTATATCAATCTTAAGCTTTTATTTAATTATTTTAAAGAATCCGGGATGCCAGTGATATGGAGCTTATATGATTGTTGGTCCTTCACAGGACACTGCTGTCATTTTGATTATATTGGCTGTAATAAATGGAAATCCGGGTGCTATCAATGTGAGCAGAAAAAAAATTATCCGAAAAGCTTATTTTATGATAATTCGAAAGCAAATTACTTGAGAAAAAAATCTATTATAACAAGTTATAACAGAATAATCATTGTTCCTCCAACAAAATGGTTATCTAATTTGTTGATGGAAAGCTTTTTAAGTGATTATCCGACTGTAATAATTCCGAGTGGTATTGATTTGGAAGTATTTAAGCCAACAAAAAGTGATTTGAGAACGAAGTATCAGCTGAAGAATAAATATATTATCCTTGGTGTTTTGAATGGATTTCAAAAAAACAAGGGCTCAAAATATTTTATAGAGCTAGCGA
>JAQUYQ010000237.1 GCA_028691795.1 Herbinix sp. | reverse complement strand
GTCAGTTTATTTTCACAGGCTTGTCCAGTATAAGTTAATTTAACACCAACCAGATAGGTCAAGAAAGTAAGTATTATGAGATAGATAATAACATTGGCCGTAGTCAGTAACCGTGCTGGAACTGAATTATAAATAGTCAGAGTTCCAAAGAAGATAAATATAATTCCCGCTACCCATTTGATATATTTATCCGGAACATGCTTGCTCATCCAAGCTCCACCTATGATACCGATACCATCGGCAATTAACATACCTGCCGTCGTTCCCATCAATATAAAGAGTGGACTACTACTACTTTTCGCTGCGATTGCGATTGTCATTAGCTGGGTTTTATCTCCCATCTCAGCAATGAAAAAGGCTATTGCTACTGTAACAACCGGTCCAAACCTATTCTTCTTTTTATTGTCTTCATCAATTTTGTCTCCTCTTAACGTCCAAAATCCAAAGACCAGAAAGGCTACGCCAGCTACAATTTTAATTGTATCCATCGGTATTACTGAGCTTAAATAGCTTCCTAAAGCTACTGCAAGAGCGTGGTTAAGAATAGTTGCGACAAGTACTCCTAACATTACCTGTTTTACTTTGTACTTACTAGCCATTGCCATAGCAAGAAGCTGGGTCTTATCTCCCATCTCAGCTACAACTACTAATAATGCTGCTTTGATAAATTCCGTCATTGTAATGACCTCCTATGATTTTAATAAATAAGATGAATTGACAAGTCAATTCACTTACCTTGAATAAATACAAAAAGACTTTTAACACATCAAATATTATCCTTCCTGTTCTTCTAAATGTAAATCTACATAAAAGAATAGGAACGAATAAATTCTTTGTGTTAAAAGTCTCACTTGACTGAATCAGCCACGATAAAGCCAGACCAATTGGTCAGTATGTTGACTTTATCACCTATTTTAGGCAGCTACTCCCTTTTTAAACATTATTCTGAAATTTTTCTTATAATATACCATGTAATTCAATTACATGCAACAAAAGAATTAAATTAGTTTCAAACATCTCATTTTTTGGCATCTTTTTGTTCCGTTATCCTCTGCCTTATACTTTTAGAGAGGAACTATTTCATCTGAATAATTTTTCCTTCAGATCGAATTCTGTCCAATAAATGCATTTCAGAGATGGAATCCTGCCACGTAAAATTAGGACTCTCAATCAAACCCGCATTTAAACATCTATGTACTTCTTCTATCTCACCAAACATATCATCAACTTGTAAAGGATATTCTTCTCTTCTTGTTTTCATATCATTGCCTATAATTGAATATTCCGTTGTACGATAATAATATGGGATTATCATTTTCCCATCCGTTCCTTCAATCATTGCCATACGTTCTTTTGTTTCGTCAAAACAGACCTCAAATGAGGCTGTTTGACCAGTTTGATAAAATAGCGTACCATTTATATGAATATCTATTCCAATATTGTTAACTTTAATTATGCTTTCAATACTACAAACTTGATCTCCAAGAATATCCATAAAAAAAGCAATTGGATAAGGTCCCATATCGAGCAAGGTTCCTCCTTGTCCACGATCATAGTAATAAGCATTCATCGGTATTACCACACTATCAATAGCTTCACAAAAATTTGCAGATATTGATTTAATTTCTCCGATAGCACCGTTTTTAAGTTCTTCCTTTATTTTTTTAATACCTAGTCCAAATCTTGATTTCATCGCTTCCATAAAAAAAGTTTGATTTGCTTTGGCACAATCCACAATCTTCATAACCTGTTCTTCATTAATCGTAGCCGGTTTTTCACACAATACAGCCTTTTTATGACTCAATGCTTTCAAAGCCCATTCCATATGCATTCCATGCGGTAATGCAATATATATTGCATCGACATTATCATCACTTATGATATCATCATAAGATAAATAACTGATACATCCTGGATACAACTTTTCATATTTTTCGCATTTTTCTTTATTTCTGCTTGATACTGCATATAGTTTTCCATTCGAACTGCTAGATAAACTTTTCGAAAAACGTGCAGCAATATTACCTAATCCTATAATTCCCCATCTAATCATATATACCCACCCTCCATGAAATCAAATTTTATTAAAATCTGATTGAACTGTATTATAACTTATTTAGTTTTGAAGGAACTTAAGAGAAAATATCACAAAAGGTCTCGACAACTTTGGGATCGAATTGAGAACCGGAACATCGTTTTATTTCCTGTAACGCTTTATCCGTACTCATAGCTGTCTTATATGGTTGTTCATGTGTTATCACATCATAAGTATCAACTACCGCTATAATACGAGACAGTTTTGGTATTTCTTTGCCTTTTAGTCCTTGCGGATATCCATTACCATCCCAACGCTCATGATGTGACAGGATATACTCTGCGATATTTGATAATTCTGTAGATGCAGAAGCTATTTGGAAACCTATTTCACAATGCTTTTTCATTTCAATCCACTCATAATCATCAAGTTTTCCAGGCTTCGACAATACATTATCGGAAATAGCTAACTTGCCAATATCATGAAGTACCGATAATAGGTACAGATTATCCAACTCATCCCTCGATAATCCCAACGTTTTCCCGACGATACTTGATATTTTACGCATTCTTTCCGCATGCTCTTCTGTTTCAGCATTTCTTTGAAACAGAGTTTTACTTAAGGATGAGATAATCGAGTATTGTGTACTTTGGGTGGCTAGGAGCTTATGTCGGTACATTCTATCTTCCGCTTGTGCAAGAATGTGATTGATATTTTGGTAGGGATTCTTCTTTGTTGCACTCCCAAGTGCAATACTGGGCTTTATATTACTTTCTTTCACCTTTGCACATTCATGAATAATGTGCTGACATTTGATCTCTACTGCTATTTCATCCGTATCAGACATTAAGATAGCAAATTCATCCCCACCCCATCTGGCAACAATGCTGTTGGATCCGGCGGCATATACAATTGAAGCGGCAGTTTTCTTGAGCATTGAATCACCAATCTCAAATCCAAATACTTCATTTACTATTTTCATTCCATTGATATCTGCAATTACGACTGAAATCGGATATATCCCGAATAAGTCTAGCTTTTTTAATTCCTCCACAAAATAACTCCTGTTATATAAACCCGTAAGTTTATCATGAGTATTTAAAAATGATAGTTTTTTTTCAATATCTTTTTCTGTTCTTGAATCCATAAAGATCTCCGCCCCCATAGTATTCTTTCCACTTACTAATTGAACCTAAAGCCCTTCAATTATATTGACTCTTCTATTGATAAGATGCATA
>JAQUYQ010000236.1 GCA_028691795.1 Herbinix sp. | reverse complement strand
TTCTATATCATCTGGCTTTTCATCAAGTTCTACACCAGTGTTTCCGAATTTTAAACGTAGTTCCTCCTCATAGGTTGGCACTACTCCCTTATGTTCGTCACCTAAATATTCCTCTTCAAAAAGATGGTGGAAATTAAGAATTGGTAGTTCCTCTTCTTTGGAAGTCTTTTCTTTTTTAAACCTTTTATCTTTCGAAATATTTTCAGTATCTTTACTCTCAGACTTCACATTTTGTGTTTCTTTTAAAGTAGTAGGTGTTGTCTTATCTATAACAAAAGTTTTAGGTGGTCTTCTGCCTTCCTCGTAATTCTTTAACTCAGCAGCTATCTCATCCTTTTCTTCCTTACGAAGCCGTTGGTATTCCATTCTCTCTTTAAAAGAACTTTTACCTTTATTCGCCAAATATGTAATGATTGCTTTTCCGGTTATTATAATAATTGTAATTAACATAATCGCAATCAGAATGATACCAGTAGCAACCTTCTCAAATAATTTGCAGAAAATCATAACAAAGATACCGCCAATTATGCCTCCACCGTTTTTGTTTTTATAAGAGTTAAGGTAATAATCTTGAATTTTTAAAGTAGTATCTGCGTTCGTAAATAATTGTATTAATGCAGCTAATGCTATAAAAAAAACAATAGCACTTATTATTTTTCTTCCTGCTCTTTTATTACCCATATTTGAGATATAAAAGGCAGTGATAAGGAAAATGATAAAGGGTAATATATAGCCTTGTGCACCTACTAGTCCAAAGATAAATCCACTGACAATTTTACCAACCCTACCGCTTAAGTTAAAATTACTTAAAAATAGCAAAATAGAAACAACCAGTGCAATCACCAGAATTATTTCATCCTGTATTGCACCGTTCTCTTTTACTTTGCTTTGTTTTTCAGCATCATTTTTCTTTTTTTGTGCAGCAGATGTTTTTCTTGATTTATGTTTTGGTGCCATTGACCTTATGTCCTCCTTACAATGCAAAATAGCCGATAACAGCAATAATACCAATGATAAAACAATAGTAGGAGAAGAATCTAAACTTCTTTCCTTTGACGATTACAAGCATCGTTTTGATGCTGATATAGCCAACTACACCTGCAACGATTGTTCCTACAAGGTAATTAAAGATGTCATTTTGTGATACCATATCCATTGAGAAATCCTTCATCTCTAAAACAGCTGCTCCTAATACAGCCGGAATCGACATAATAAAGGAATACTTTACTGCGAAGCTTTTATCAAATCCTGCCAATAGGCACGCTGTTATTGTGGTTCCAGATCTTGATAAACCAGGTAGAGTTGCAAATCCCTGAGCTAAACCAATTAATCCTGCATCCTTGTAGCTCGCTGTTTTCTCGCTCTTTTTCCCTGTCTTTACACGATCGGCTATGTTAAGAAGCAAACCCGTTAATATCAGACATAAGCCAGGAACCAAAAGAGTCAAGCTGACATATTCTATTGCATCCTTAAATACAACTCCAATAATACCGGTGGGTATCGTGGAAACGATAATCAGCATTACAAATCTGCGGTATGGAGTTGAAATTACCGGCTTAAATTCTACAGGCTTTTTAGAAAATAAACCTTTCACCAATCGTCCCACATTAATCAAGAAATCCCCAATAATTTTTAAACCTTCTACGAACAACTCCTGTATATCTTTCCAAAATGCAATAAAAATTGCAATTAAAGTTCCCAAGTGTAATAATACGTCAAATAATAATCCGGTATCTGTATTTATATGTAAAATGTGTTTTATTATTGCTAAATGCCCTGAGCTGCTGATCGGTAAAAATTCAGCGATTCCCTGAACAAGACCCATGAAAATTGATTTTATCAAGTCCATTGTAGATGCCTCCTGCTTATCACATTAATTTGCAACTTTACTAATTCATGACAATTGATTTAATCTATCAATTCCTCTTGTATTTGTAAAATCGTTTCCGAAAATATTATACCTTTAATAAAAATGATATGCAAGTTAAACTTCGTTCAATGCCATTTATCTGCCAATTATATAAAAAAATGGCAGGTTTACATATAGTACCTGCCACCTTTTAATCATAATCTATAAACATAGAATTAGACTTTCATGTTCTTCCCCGGAATATATTTTTCATTCAAATAATCATTCATATCAGTTGAGTTAATTCTCTCAATGACATAGTTTTCGCCTTCTCTACGTGTTACAATTCTTCCATTCGGTAAGAGAACATCACGGTATTCTGCTTCTTCCTCCTGATCTTTTGTCTTATTACTTTTTTTATTGTTATATTCAGGGGGTACTGCATATATTCGCTCCAAGGGTCTTACTGTATATAACATAATTAATTATTCTCCCCTTCTTTAGCATCTATCATTTCATTTATTTTGTTAAGGGCTTCCTTAATTCCGCCTACTTCATCAATGATCCCTCTTTTTACGGTTTCTTCGCCAACTAATATGGATCCGACGTCCTTAGCCAATTGATGTGTATCCAGCATAAGATCCCTAAAGCTGTTATAATCAATCTTTGAATGGTTCACAACAAAATTGATAATACGATCTTGAATTTTCTCAAAATATTCGAAGGTTTGAGTTACACCGATAACTGTACCATTCATACGCACAGGATGTATGATCATAGTAGCCGACGGTACTATATAACTGTAATTTGCTGATACTGCCAATGGAACTCCGATGGAATGGGAACCTCCCAGAACCAGGGAAACCGTTGGTTTACTAAGGGACCCGATCATTTCAGCAATCGCTAATCCTGCTTCTACATCTCCTCCTACCGTATTGATGAGGATTAATAAACCGTCAATTTCTGTACTATCTTCGATAGCTGCTAACTGAGGTAATACATGTTCATACTTTGTGGTTTTATTGTGTTGCGGAAGACATTCGTGACCTTCAATTTCCCCAATAATAGATAAGAGATGTATTTTGTGTTCCGTCCTGCCGTTTTCTAAAACAGTTTGACCGAATTCACTTATTTTTTTATCCTTAAGATCTTCATTTTCTTTAATAACCTTCTCATTTTCCTGTTGTTCCTGTGTGTTTACTTCCTTGTCTCCCCGTCCATTGTCATCTCTTGCCCTATCATCTACGGAATTTGTGTTATTATTATTCGCTAAATTGTTATTTTGAAAGTTATCCTGTCTTTTATCTTTTAAATCATTTTCCAATAATACATATCTTTGCATGAATAACGCCTCATTTCCTACTGTTTTATCTATTTCAATTTAAGTAACGATTCCTCTATATTATGTGATAAAGATATTTTTTTATTCTTTTGA
>JAQUYQ010000235.1 GCA_028691795.1 Herbinix sp. | reverse complement strand
ATAATAAGGCAAAAGCAGTACGTTTTAGTACTTTAGAAGCGATCTGCAAGGCGTTAAACTGCCAGCCCGGAGATATTTTGGAATATGTTGATGATTAGAGTTGATATAATTCACCAACGACTTCATATAGTTGCTCATCGAACTATATTCTGCATCACGCTTAAGTATAGATGCCGATGTGCAAATTGACTAATGCAAGTTATTTGTATGGCTTTATGAATTTTTTAGTTTTTAAAGGAGGATTATTAATGGAAAAATTAAATACTGTTCTTCCTGAAACGCAGGAGGAAATAAAACCAGCAGTGGAGGCGGCTTTCGAAAGGAAGCAAGAGTCACCCTTGCTTAATCAAGTACGGCAAAAATTCGGATTTTATGGTGGAATTAGTTTAGTTTTTGGTGGGATTTTTGCTATGTTGTTTTATAAAACGTGGATAGGATTAAATGTATTTCTTTTTACCTCTGTAATAATTATTTTGCTCTGTATCATTATGAAAAAACTATCTCTTAGAGTTAAGACAGGAACCAGGTTTTATTTTGCGGGTGCTATTTTATTAGCTATTTCTTCGTGTTTAACTTCCAGTGCCATTTTATTGCTTTTTAACATTGTTGGGATACTCATTTTACTTGATTTAACATTGCTACATCAGCTATATGAAGATCACCGCTGGGATTTTCTTGGGCATTTTGGAAGAATGCTTCGTATGATTATCTACAGCATAGCTTGCATTGGAATGCCTTTTATAGATATGATTAATTTTATGAAGAAAGTGAAAATTTTTAAAAATGATAAAACCAGGAATATAGTAATCGGAACTTTAATTTCCCTGCCAATATTATTGATTATTACGGCTTTGCTTTCCGAGGCAGATCTTCTATTTGGAAAACTAACAGAGGGCCTTCTTGGAGTGGTTTTCTCGGCAGATATATTAGCCATTGCATTCTTAATATTATTTGGATTTTTAGCTAGTTACTGCATCCTCTGCGGCGCACTTTATAATACCCATGCGCAGGAGAGAAAGCCTATCGCAAGGGCAGATGCATCAATCGCTGCAACCTTTATGATTTTATTATGTTTGGTATATGCAGTTTTTTGTTCCATCCAGTTAATTTACCTTTTTGCAAATGGGCTTTTTATACTCCCGAAGGAATTTACCTTTGCAGAATATGCGAGGAGAGGATTTTTTGAACTTTTGGCTGTTACTGTAATAAATATTGTGATTATACTGCTTTGCGGTGCTTTATTTAAGGAAAGCAAACTGCTTCGTGTACTCGTGACTTTCATGACATTCTGTACCTATATTATGATTGTCTCGGCAACCTATCGTATGTTTCTTTATATCGGTGCATATCATCTTACGTTTCTAAGACTATTTGTACTTCTGTCTCTGTTAATTGATGCCTTTGTACTAGCCGGGGTTATTACCTCGGAATATAATAAGAAGTTTCCGCTCTTTCGATACTGTGTTATAGTAACTACTGTTTGGTATGTGATATTTTCTTTCGCCAGACCCGATTATTACATTGCGTCTTATCTAGTTAGTCAGAAGGCTATACTGGATATAGAAGATTTGAGATATCTGACCGGAGAATTATCTTTGGATGCTGCCCCTATAGTATTGTCTGTACTAGGTGATACTGAACGATGGAGTTTAGATAACCAACCGGAGGAAGAGGTACAATACGATGAAGAAATGTTAGAACGGTCCTATTATTATGAAACGGATATTCAATATAAAATAAACTACTATGAAAGAATAACGAATGCAAAAAGTTATATGAGTTTCCGTGATTTTAATTACGCTAACTTTAAAGCTGCCCAATATGCGGATCAATATCCAAATAAATAATTCGAACAAACTTAACTTTCCCGTTTTATTTTGCCCAAAATGTGGTATAATCGTGATAAGCAAAGAACCGAGCTTTGCTTATCACGATTTTATCTTATGGAAGGAAATAAAAATGCAGCAAGTAAATAGTAATAAAAATCAAATTAATAATTATACGGTAGACGTAATCATACCAACTTATCGTTCTGACGAAAAACTGAATAAGCTTCTAACAATGTTATATCGTCAGACAGTGAAGCCAAACCGTGTAATTATTCTTCATACGGAAGAATTTCCGGGGCAGGAGCAGCCTCTACCGGATATTAGTGAAAGTAATATTACTGTTTTACCAATCGATATAAAATCTTTTGATCATGGAGGCACTAGAAAATATGGAGCTTCTATTTCTGATTCAGATATAATCATGTTCATGACTCAGGATGCTGTACCTGCAGATGAATTACTGATAGAAAAATTACTTGAACCCTATGAAGATCCGTGGGTAGCAGCTTCTTATGCAAGACAGATGCCGGAGGAAAAGGTTGATTTTATCGAACGATACATTCGACATTTTAATTATCCGAATATCAGCAGTGTGAAAGCTCTTGAGGATATCGATAAAATGGGAATTAAAACCTTCTTTTGTTCCGATGTTTGTGCAACATATCGAAATTCCATCTATAAAAAGCTTGGTGGATTTGTAGATAAAACCATTTTTAATGAAGATATGATTATGGCAGCAGGTATGATACGTGCGGATTACCGTATTGCCTATGCTGCTGAAGCTAAGGTAATACATTCACATAATTATTCATATATACAGCAGTTTACAAGAAATTTTGATTTAGGTGTATCCCATAATCAGTATATTGAGGTGTTTTATGGAGTAAAATCAGAATCCGAGGGAATAAAACTAGTAAAGAGCGCAATACAGTATTTGATAAAGAAAAAGAAATATCATTTAATACCTGACTTGATTATTAGCAGTGGTTTTAAATTTATGGGCTATCAACTAGGATTGCGCTATGATATCCTACCCAAGGATTTGGTGAAACGCTGCAGTATGAATAAAACTTATTGGAAATGATCAAAGTATGGAGATGCCGAGAAAATGAGTACAGTAGCAATCGTAATGACAACCTATAATGGTGAAAAATATGTTGGAGAACAGATAAATTCCATCCTTGCATCTACTTACCAGGATTTTGAGTTGTTTATTTGTGATGATGGCTCAAAGGATAGTACAATGTCCATTTTACGGGATTATGAAAAACAAAATCCAACTAAGGTTCATGTATTCCAGAATGAGACGAATCAAGGTGTTA
Source organism: Herbinix sp. (assembly GCA_028691795.1). GTDB lineage: Bacteria > Bacillota > Clostridia > Lachnospirales > Lachnospiraceae > Mobilitalea. Next base: position 141 of record JAQUYQ010000235.1, on the reverse strand, counting down.
CGATTAATTTCTTAAAAACTTTATGCAGAACAACGATGGATTATATGATGTTTTGTGACCAGGATGATGTATGGAAATCAAATAAAATAGCGATAACTTTAAAGCGAATCAGACATATGGAGGCTCAAATTGGTAAAAATA
>JAQUYQ010000234.1 GCA_028691795.1 Herbinix sp. | reverse complement strand
TAGACTATACTGAAAGTAGTATTACAAGAATTACCAGAAGTAAATGCCCAAATAGTATTAGCTATCTTAGCTCTGCATATGCCCAATACACTAAATAGCCTCCTATGATTTTTTTTCATCATAGAAGGCTATCTTTTAACTCAGAATAGTCATAATCTTTATTCATTTAAACCTGATTTTACTTCATTCCATTTATCAATGTATAAGGATTCTATGTTATCACCAAGGTATTTATAGGTTGAGCATCTGTCTAAAATGGATTGCTCAGGAAAGGCAACCGTACTGTTTTTAATATCTTCATCTGTAATTTTTTCTCTTGCTACTGTATTTGGGGTGGAATAGGTGATATATTCAAAGTTTTTCAAAGCAATGTCACCATCACACATGAAGTTAATAAAAGCTTCTGCGTTTTCTTTATTCCTGCAATTTTTTGGAATTACCCAACCATCAATCCAAACATTGGAGCCTTCCTTTGGAACAACATATTCAAGATCAGAATTTTCTCTCTGGGTAAAGATCGCTTCTCCGGAGTAGATTACACCAATTGATGCTTCTCCTCCAATCATTTTATCACGTACTTGGTCTACTACATAAGCCTGAACCAAGGGGTATTGTTTCTTAAGCAAGTCCATAGCTTCGTTAATCTGCGTCTCATCGGTGGAATTTATATCGTATCCCAAATAAGCCAAAGCAATACCAAATGCATCACGGACACTATCCATCATTAAAATATTACCGGAATACTTCTCATCAAAGAGAATACCCCAGCTGTCAACCGGTTCATCGACCATTGTTTTATTATAGAGTATTCCAAGGGTTCCCCAGCAATAAGGTACGCTATATTTGTTTTCCGGATCAAAATTTTGAGAACTTTTTAAATATGCGGGATCGATATTTTGAATGTTAGGAATATTGTCAAAATTAATTTCTGCAAGCAAATCCTCATCAATCATTCTCTGAATCATATAATCAGAAGGGCAAACTACATCATACTGCACGGCACCTGCTTTAATCCTTGCATACATATCTTCATTTTGTTCAAATTCTTCATAAACAACCTTAATACCGGTTTCTTTTTCGAATAGATCTCTTACATCAGGGTCAATGTATTCACCCCAATTATATACATAAACCTTTTCGCGATTATCCTTGCCGCAGCCAGTCATAAGGCCAATAGACATAACAAAGACGAATAATAAAACAATTAATTTTTTCATATTACTTTCTCCTTTCTCTTTTTTACTTTTTTCTTTTACTTTATACTTTTCGCATAGGTGCATTTTTATCTACATTTTTACGATTAATGAAAATCAATAATAATAGTACGGTGACAAACATAAGAGTCGATAATGCATAAATCTCGGGTTTAACACCCTTTCGTACCTCGGTATATATTTTAGTGGATAGGGTATTGATCTGCGGACCCTTAGTAAAATACGTTATTACAAAATCATCCAAGGACATGGTAAATGCTAAAAAGAAACCAGACAATACTCCGGGAAAAATATCCGGGAGAACAACTTTAAAAAAAGAATAGAGTGGGGAAGCCCCCAAATCCAGCGCTGCTTCATAAGTGTTTGGATTTAATTGCTTTAGTTTTGGCATAACACTTAATATTACATACGGAATATTAAAGGTTATATGTGCTAGCAGGACACTGGTAAATCCTAAGGTATAATTAAGAGCTACAAAAATTAACATGAGTGAAATACCGGTTACGATATCTGCGTTTAACATTGGAATATTGGTAATACCAAGCAGAATGGTACGCGGTGTCTTTTTCATTCGATTAATTGCAATTGAAGCTGCCGTACCGATGATTGTGGCAATAATAGCAGAAGATAATGCTAAAATGAGTGTAGTTGTTAGAGCACTCATAATATCTTCATTTTGAAATAGCTCTTGATACCAATGGAAGGTGAAACCACCCCATTTTGCTCTTGACTTTGATTGGTTAAAGGAAAGTACTATTAAAATTATAATTGGTGCATATAAAAATAGCAGTATTATACCAATATAAAATCGACTGAAAAATCGTTTTACCATAGATTACTATCCTCACTTCCTTTATCATATTTTGAAAGTACTGCCATACTTAATAAGATAAATATCATTAATACCAAGGATAAGCCGGATCCGGTATGCCAATTGTCTAATCTAAACTGTTGTTCAATTACATTTCCAATCAATACAATCTTACTTCCGCCTAGAATTGTTGAAATGACGAAAGTAGTAAGAGAGGGAACGAATACCATTGTTATACCGCTTATAACACCGGGAAGGCTCAAAGGAAAAATGATTTTACGAAAGGTTTGTATTCCGTTTGCACCTAAATCTCTGGCTGCATTAATAACATCTTTATCTATTTTGATAAGCACATTATAAATCGGTAATACCATAAATGGAAGAAAGTTATAAACCATACCAAGCACAATAGCTGAGGAGGTATTGATAATATTAACAGTAGGCATATGTAAGAATTTTAATATACTGTTCAATATTCCTGTCTTCTCCAAAATGTTTTGCCAAGCAATGGTCCTTAATAAAAAATTCATCCACATTGGCAATATAATAATCAGTACAATAAAACTATTACTCTTCATCTTAGTATTTATTAATATCATTGCCAAAGGATAAGCAAGTATAAGACAAATTAATGTGCTTAACAGGGAGAGACCTAATGAGAGTAATAAAGCTTTACGGTTAATTGAATCGGAAATGAGTGCCATGTTTTTGAGTGTAAAACCACCTTCTTGACCGGATAAACCGTAGAAGAAAATCATAATTAAAGGTACAATAATAAATCCTGCCATCCATAGCAGATAGGGAAAGGAAAGCCATTTCACAGAGGTAAAGTGAGGAACTTGCAATCCTTTTACGGATATTTTTTTGGTCAGATGTTTTATCTTATTTTTTACTATCATAGGATTTCAACTCCTATTCATTATAATATTTGATTAATAGTTTATATAATTATTTTTATATATTTAGTTATTTTTCGGGTATCATATGTCATTCATTAAGTAAATCAATTATATTCATTACACTAGATTAACCTGACTTAAGACACTCGAACCAATTATAGCTAGTAAGAAATTTATTCAGCAATTTCTGCAGCCTGCTCATCGACAGATTCTGGTTTATTCATAATTTGTATATCGTAGGGATCTACATGAATACCTACGTTACTGCCTACAGGGAACAAATCAGTGGAATGAACCAACCATTCACGGCCATTTGCCATAACCTCCATCTCATAATGAACACCTTTAAATAGCAGAGAGGTAACTTGACC
>JAQUYQ010000233.1 GCA_028691795.1 Herbinix sp. | reverse complement strand
GTCCTGCCATTAATTATAGCCATTGCAGTCAATCAGAAACTTAGAGGAATTAATATATATCGAACGCTAATTTATATACCCGTTATAGTATCACTTGTAGTTGCAGGTATCGCATGGAAATGGTTATATGCAAGCAATGGAGTCCTTAATTACCTGATAAGCTTTATTCATTTACCTTCTGTTGGCTGGCTTACTGATCCTAATATAGCAATTTATTCGGTAATAGCCGTCACAATTTGGAAAGGGCTCGGTTATTACATGGTAATTTACCTTGCAGCTCTCACTGCTGTGCCAAAAGATCTTTATGAAGCTGCTGACATAGATGGTGCAAAAGTAATATCAAAACATCTGGCTGTCACCGTACCACATCTTAAGCCAACTATAGCTCTTGTAAGTATTATAAGTTCCATCTCTGCGATGAAAGTTTTCGTTGAAATATATGTAATGACACAGGGCGGACCTATGAATGCCAGTAAGACGATTGTTTATTACATTTATCAAAGGGCTTTTGAAAATCTTGATCTCGGATATGCATCCGCTGCCGGAGTTGTTCTATTGGTTATTGTTATGATCTTATCTATAATCAACATGAAATTCTTTGAAAGCGAAAAAATCACACCTATAGCTTAGGAGTATAAAATTGAAAATTAAAAAAATTCTTTCTCATATATTCTTGTTAATACTTTCTATAATTTCAGTCGGACCTTTTATCTGGTTAGTTTCAACTGCTCTGAAATCACCTAATGAAGATATTTTTAGCTATCCTCCCATATTTATACCTTCTCATCCGACTATAGAGAACTTCATCGGAGTTTGGAATAAAGTTCCGTTTGGTGATTACATATGGAATAGTATTATAGTTTCTATATTCACTATTTTATTAAACCTTGTTTTATCATCACTTGCAGCTTATCCTCTTGCAAGAATGAAATTCAAAGGCAAAAATTTTGTATTCTATGCTATTTTATCAACAATTATGGTGCCTTTTCAGGTAATAATGATACCTATATATCTAATGACGTTAAAACTCAATCTTGTGGACTCTGTTTCGGATATTGCAGGATTTGCAGGATTAATTCTACCGTTTGCAGTAAACGCCTTTGGAATATTCCTTATGAGACAGGCTTTCTTAACTATACCGAAGGAACTTGAGGAAGCAGCTGTTATTGACGGATGCAATGCTTTCGACATATGGTGGAGGGTTATGATGCCACTTGTTAAACCTGCCCTTGCTACTCTTGCCATATTTACATTTGTCGGAGCGTGGAGCGAATTTTTATGGCCAAGTATTGTTCTAACAAGACAGGAAATGTATACTCTGCCTGTAGGAATTAATCACCTACAAGGAGTTTTCAGTGCAAACTGGCGTTATATAGCAGCAGGTGCAATTATATCAACGATTCCGATACTTGTCCTTTTCCTTGCGCTTCAAAGATATTTTATAGGCGGAACTACACAGGGCGCTGTAAAAGAATAAATTCACTCCATCATATGCTGTTTACTGATCATTCCTTTATTTATGGCAATCAAAATAGCCTGTGTTCGATTAGAAACATTCATCTTCTTAAATATATTTTTTAAATGAGTTTTTACAGTTAATTCACTTAAAAAAAGCTTCTCTGCAATTTTTTTATTACTGTCACCTTCTGCAACCAGACTCATAATCTCTCTTTCTCTTACTGTTAACAAATCTTTATCTGTTTTATTTTCATTATTATTAGTCCTGAAATCATTGTTATACCAGGCATTACGTCTTAGAAGAGCTTCAATTCTTCCAATAAGGGTAGAGATATTAAATGGTTTAATTATGTAATCATCTGCTCCGACTTTTAGACTCGATACCTGATCAATTTCGTTGTTTAATGCTGTTATAATAATAACCGGAACGTACTTATAAACTTTATCTTCTCTGATAAATTTTAATACTTCCCATCCGTTCATTTCTGACATTAATATATCAAGTAAAACTATATCGTACTTTTCATGAATATTTTGCAATTTTTCCTGCGCTTCAAGTCCATCATAAGCAACTGTAACAATATATCCATAATCAATAAGAACATCCTGCATCAGTTCAGGATTATCATCAACAATAAGAATGCTAACTCTTTTATGCAAAAAACTCCTCTTGTCCAAAGTGCCTCTTACTCCCTAAAAAATCTACATAATTGGTTTTAATTTATTTAATTAGTATTTCAAGAAAGTATCTGTATTAAACTAGACAACCTGGCAAAAATTGCGGACAAAATTAATTTGATTTAAAATAAAACTGAAAAGTATGCTTAATTTATGATAAGTAAACAATAAATATTAATTAAGAGGCAATGTATAGAAAATGACCTTAAAACATTATTTTGAAAAAAAATCACCTTATAATCTGCCCAACGAAAAAGGACGTTTTGATCAATATGGAGGTAAATATGTTCCTGAAACTCTCATGCCGGCGTTAAAAGAACTGGAAAACTCCTTTAATGAAGCATGGAATAATGAAACCTTTCTGTCTGAACTTTATGACCTCATGAAGAACTATTCAGGCAGACCTACGCCTTTATACTTTGCCAAAAGACTGACAGAATATTATGGAAAAGCAAAAATTTATCTAAAACGAGAAGATTTAAACCATACCGGAGCTCATAAAATCAATAACGTTCTTGGTCAAATCCTTCTTGCAAAAAAAATGAAAAAAACACGCATTATAGCGGAAACAGGAGCAGGCCAGCATGGCTTGGCTACTGCTACAGGTTCAGCTCTATTTAATATTGAATGCGAAATATACATGGGCGAAGAAGACATGAAACGCCAGTCCGTTAATGTCGACAAAATGCGCCTTTTAGGAGCGAAAGTTATTCCTGTATACTCAGGCAGCCGAACTCTTAAAGATGCAACAAGTGAAGCTATTAGAGATTGGGTAACAAACGTTGATAACACTTACTATGTACTCGGTACAACAGCAGGTCCTCATCCTTATCCTGTAATGGTCAGATCTTTTCAATCAGTAATCGGCAATGAATGCAAACATCAGATTTTAGAACACGAAAATAGACTCCCTGATTACATAATTGCCTGTGTCGGTGGTGGCAGCAATGCAATGGGAATATTTTACAGCTTTTTGAATGAAAAAGAAATTAATCTGATTGGCATAGAAGCAGCAGGACTTGGTATTAATACAGATATGACAGCCGCAACACTCACAAAAGGTAAACTTGGTGTTCTGCATGGATCAATGGAATATGTCCTTCAGAATGATTTTGGACAGATTGAAGAAGCGTACAGCATATCAGCAGGGTTGGATTATCC
>JAQUYQ010000232.1 GCA_028691795.1 Herbinix sp. | reverse complement strand
ATCCTTGTTACTGCGCCTGTGTAATAAACTGGCTCATTTCTCGTTCTAATTGTTCCACTTGGGTAGCTTCTGCTCTTTCCATGCTTTCAAGCTTTGATAATACCTGCTGAACCTGGTTTTTCGTTTTATTTACACTTTCCTGTGATTCTTGGATTCTGGACTGCATGCACCAGTCGGCAATCAAACCATCGAAGAAGAAATCAGCAAACTTAGCAAAACCATCCGTCTCTATGCTGATACTACTCGTTATCTTAACATCCGCAAGCTCCGTCCTAAACCTTGATAATGCCGACTGTGTCTCTTCCACTTCACTCTTGGCATCATCAATATGAGAATGCTTTGCAAGATCAGAAATCATTCCGCCCCCCCTTATGGCATCCTATAGAATTTCCACCTTTTCTCCATTCAATATCTTATTGGTTGTTCTCATGGCGCACATTTTACCGCACATGGAACAGCTGTGTTTATCAGCAGGTGGAGCACTTTCAAAATATGCTCTTGCCTTCTCTGGATCGATTGCATAGGAAAACATTTCTTCCCAATCAATTCTCCTTCTGGCATCACTCATTTTATTGTCAATATCTCTTGCTCCTGGTATTCCTTTTGCAATATCAGCCGCATGAGCAGCAATTTTGGAAGCAATAATCCCCTCCTTAACGTCAGATAGATCCGGTAACCTCAGATGTTCTGCCGGTGTTACATAACACAGAAAATCTGCTCCATTCGCTGCTGCAATTGCACCCCCGATTGCAGAGGTAATATGATCATATCCAGGAGCAATATCAGTAACCAGAGGTCCTAATACATAAAATGGTGCTCCGTAGCAAAGTCTTTTCTGAAATGTCATATTTGCTGCAATCTCATTGATTGCCATATGTCCGGGACCTTCAACAAGTACCTGTACATTCTTTTCCCAAGCTCTTTTGGTCAGCTGACCAAGTTCAATTAATTCTGAAATCTGACCTGCATCCGTACTATCGTTGGTGCTTCCGGGACGTAGCGCATCGCCCAAACTTATTGTTACATCATATTCCTGCAAAATATCCAGTACTTCGTCGTAATATTCGTAAAATGGATTTTCGTTGCCCGTCATTTCCATCCACGCAAATAACAAAGAACCGCCGCGGGATACGATATTGGTCAATCGCTTTGTACTCTTAAATATCTCGACTGCTCTTTTGTTAATTCCCGCATGAATTGTCATAAAATCAACACCCTGCTTCGCATGAGCTTCTACTACCTTTAGGAAATCCTTTGCAGATATATCCATCAATTCCTTCTCAAGATAACCGATTGCATCATACATTGGCACTGTACCAATCATTGCAGGTGAGATATCAATTAATTGCTTTCGAAAGGTGTTAGTCTTACCATAATTACTTAAATCCATAATTGCTTCTGCACCAAATTTAATAGAAAGTTTTACCTTCTCGAATTCCTTTTCGTAATTTGCGCAGTCTCCCGAAACACCAAGGTTTACATTTATTTTTGTCTTTAATCCTTCCCCGATACCCTCAGGATCTAATGAAGTATGTAATTTGTTTGCAGGAATTACAATCCTTCCTGCTGCCATAAGTGTCCTTAATTTTTCAATATCCATACCTTCTTTTTGAGCAACTTGTTCCATTTCCTTTGTAATAATTCCTTTTTTTGCTGCTTCCATCTGCGTTTTATAATTCATTGAATACCTTACCTTCCTTGTATTTTACATACGAAAACCAACTAATATATATTTTTTAATTCACTTAGCCTAGGTTGATTTTTCCATACATTAGTTCACTGCTAATCAATTTCTGTAACATTCCAGCTTTTCCTTATATTTGTTCACTGCTAATCAATTTCTGTAATATTCCCGCTTTTCCTTATATTTGTTCACTGCTAATCAATTTCTGTAATATTCCTGCTTTTTTCAATGAAATTAACAAGGTAATTGATAATACTGCTCCTGCCAATGAGCTAATACTAAACGGTATTACAAAACCATAAAATGCTACCTTACTTGATAAAAACTGCGCTGCAATTGGGTAAGCTAGAATAGCACCGATAATCCCTGTTCCGGTTACTTCACCCAGAAAAGCTGCTCCGAGCTTTTTAGTATATTTATATAACAACCCAGCAATCAACGCGCCGCACATACTTCCCGGAAATGCCAACAAGCTTCCTGTTCCCATCACATTTCGAAGTATAGAGGTTGTAAAAGCCATTGTGACTGCATAAGCAGGGCCTAATATAACTCCTGCAAGCACATTAATAAAATGTTGTACCGGAAATACTTTTGATACTCCAATCGGAATATAAAAGGTGGAACATACTACACCTACTGCTACTAAAATTCCTGCTAATGATAATTTTTTAACTGACATTACGATTTCTCTCCTTTTTCTGTTTTTTGTATTATTTAAAAATAAACATCAGAAATGGGATGTACCCTAGCAAGGTACATCCCATAAATAATCTATCATCCATGTTATTCCCTACGTTGGCATTACCCAAATCAGGTACGGTCGAAACTATTGTTTCCTCTCAGCCTGCATACAAGCTCCCGATACTATTCATTTTTTTCATTATATTCTCCAAACAAAGCATTGTCAATTAATTATTGATTACCATTTACTGGTAATCAATTTATACATTTCACTCAATACCCATTACGGTATACGATGCCTGCCTGTCCATACTAATCTGTGCCTCTGGCTCATACGCATTATAATAACCTTTATACAAGCAATTCCTTCATTAATCCAAGAAAAGCAGTATTCTAAAAATATATATTAAAATGCTTTACTTTACCACTCTATAGTGTTAAAATCTTACTGTGTGAAAATAGAATCACAATGGATGAAAGGAGTCCTGCCGATGAGTAAGAACATAAGAACAACTGCTGTTGATCATTTATTTGAAGCTATTTTAAGCTTAAAGGATTCGGAGGAATGTTATACATTTTTTGAGGATATCTGTACTGTTAACGAATTACTATCCCTCTCACAACGATTTGAAGTGGCACGAATGTTACGCAGCCATAATACCTATCTTGAAATAGCTGAGAAAACAGGTGCTTCAACAGCAACCATCAGCCGTGTAAATCGATCATTAAATTACGGTAATGACGGTTATGATATGGTTTTTGCCCGAATGAACGAAGCACTGCCGGATAAAAATATTTCTTAAATTATCAGAGGGCTTTTGTAAAGCATAAATTTATTATGATTTACAAAAGCCCTTTAATATTTTCTATAATATTCTATTCAAAAAACTTCAATTGTATATTTTAAACGTTCTTCTTTGTCGCTTCCGTTT
>JAQUYQ010000052.1 GCA_028691795.1 Herbinix sp. | reverse complement strand
GAGCATATTTCAGAGTTGTCTGCAGATATCACATCTTGTATAAAATGTAAAGTGACTGATTGGATGATGTCTCAGGCATCATTTATACAGGCGTTATTCGGAAATATCTGTTGGGAAAGTTGAGTTAGTAATTTTTTATATTAGAAAGGTATTAGGAGGAAATTGGGATTATATATATGCGCCTTTATTCATAATATCGATTACATCTATTTTTAACGGCGTAAAATATATTTCAAACATTATGGAGAATATTGGTAAATATAGCATATATATGTGGTTGACACACAGTTTTTTTTGCTATTACTATTTTCAAAATATAATATATTTTCCTAAAATTTCAGTATTAATTCTTGCTTTTCTAACTGTAATAACTTATAGCCTAAGTTTATTATTACAGAAAATCCTAAATTTATTTAAAAAATTGGGTTACAATATTATATCTTAAATATAAAGGTGTTATGCTTTAAGTTAAATTTGGAGGAATCAAAATGAAAAATATTTTGTATATAGTAATACCATGCTATAATGAGGAAGAGGTTTTACCTGAGACAGCAAAAAGAATTAGAGAAAAAATGTCAATATTAATACTTAATGAAAAAATATCAAAAAATAGTAGGATTGTTTTTGTTAATGATGGCTCTAAAGATAATACGTGGAAATTGATTTGTGAGTTACATAAGAAGGATTCTATTTTTAGTGGAATTAATTTAAGCCGTAATAAAGGTCATCAAAATGCGTTATTAGCTGGATTATTAACGGTTAAAGACATTGCGGATATGACTATATCTATGGATGCAGATTTACAAGATGATATTAATGTTATAGATGAAATGATTGATAAGTTTTTTATGGGTAATGATATTGTATATGGGGTTAGAAGTAAACGAGAAACGGATACGTTTATGAAAAGATTTACAGCAGAAAGTTTTTATCGTATAACTAATGCATTAGGTGGAGAATTAATTTTTAATCATGCTGATTATCGGCTAATGAGCAAACGTGCTTTAGAGGGTTTAGGACAATATAACGAAGTAAATTTATTTTTACGGGGTATTATCCCAATGATAGGATATCCATCAGATATTGTTACATATGAAAGAAATGAACGTTTTGCTGGCAAGAGCAAATATCCATTAAAGAAGATGCTTGCGTTTGCAATGGAAGGAGTAACTTCTCTTAGTACAAAACCAATTAGAATGATTACAGGATTGGGCTTTGGTATTTTTATTATAAGTATATTTATGTTATTATATACATTTATACAGTATTTTAGAGGTTTAACAGTGATTGGATGGTCAAGCATACTGATATCTATATGGGCTATAGGCGGATTGATATTACTTTCATTAGGTGTAATAGGAGAATATGTTGGAAAAATATATTTAGAGACAAAGGAGAGACCACGTTATATAATTGAGAGTTTTCTTAATGATTTAAATTTATAATAGTGGAGGTCTTACATTGATTACAACGCTGAAGAAAATCTTTGATAAAACATTTGGGAAATTTGTTGTTGTAGGGATAATTAATACCCTAGTAGGTTCGGCAATTATGTTTATTTTATATAACTTTGCTGGGTGTAATTATTGGATATCAACATCGGCTAACTATATTTTAGGTAGTATTTTAAGTTATGTTTTAAATAAACATTTTACTTTTCAAAATAATGACAAATCTTTAAAGGTAATAGTTAGATTTGTCATTAATATTATATTATGTTATCTTTTGGCATATAGTGTTGCAAAACCATTAGTACTATTCCTATTGCCTAATGTAATTTATAAAGAGCGCGAAAATATTGCTATGATAGTTGGAATGGGAATTTATGTAATTTTGAATTATATAGGACAAAGGTTTTGGACATTTAAAAATCGAAATAAATATTTGTAGATGAATTAAGCTTCACTTAATAAGTAATTCTGTTCTGTATTTACGCTATTATTAGCGATCAATGTTGAAAAATTTCACATCTATAATTAAATAGTAAAAAACAAATAGACTTAGGAGGAAGATATGCCTATAATTTCTGTTATTGTTCCAATCTATAAAGTAGAAAAGTATTTAGATCGTTGTATTAAGTCAATTCAAAATCAGACTTATAAGAATTTAGAAATTATTTTAGTAGATGATGGATCTCCTGATAATTGCGGTGTTATGTGTGATGAATATGCTGAAAAAGATGACAGGATTAAAGTAATACATAAAGCAAATGGAGGTCTATCAGATGCCCGTAATATTGGAATTGAGGCATCAACTGGTGACTATATAGTATTTGTTGATAGTGATGATTGGCTTGATCTGGACATGATAGAAGTACTATACAATATTGGGATAAAATATAAAGCGGATATTGTTGAGTGCAGTTTCCGTAATGTTTATTCAGATTGGATTATCGAAGAAACGAAGTGCACTGCAGAAATTGTTGAGGGTGATTCGTTGAAAGCGTTGGAAGGAATGCTGGACTGGAAATACTTTAAACCGGTAGCATGGAATAAATTATATAAGCGAAGTATCATTGGAGGTATAAGATATCCTAAGGGTAAAATCCATGAAGATGAATTTACTACTTATAAATACTTTTATGCTGCTAAAAAATTAGTTTATTTGGATGTGTCTAAATATAATTATGACAAAAGCAGAACAGATAGCATAACTGGAGATAAATTTAAGGAATCTAATTTATATAAATGCGAAGCATTAAGAGAAAGAATTGATTTTTTTAAGGAACATAAAATTGTTTTGTTAGAAGAAAAAATAAATAATGTCTATTGTTGGGTTTTACTAGATTCGATGTATAAATGTTATAAAAACAAATTGAAAGGACCTATGGTTAAAAATACACTTAATCTGTTAAATAAAGATTTAAATTACTTTCTAAATAGTTCAATAAATGATGAGTATAAACAAGAACTAAAAATATTATCTAAGGGTTTAAAGAGATTTGGGATTTATAAAGATACCTTAGAATTATGATGGGAGAGTGCAAATGTCAAAAGTAAGTATTATTGTACCTATATATAATTCGGAAGACTCAATCGGATATTGTATTAATTCAATATTAAAACAGAGCTATCACGATATTGAATTAATATTAGTAAACGATGGTTCTACCGATAACTCGTTAAGAATTTGCCAAAACTATGAAAGAATAGATTCAAGAGTGAAGGTTATTAATATACCCAATGGTGGCGTTAGTAATGCACGTAATAAGGGACTTGAAAAAGCAAGCGGAGAATTTATACAATTTGTTGATTCGGATGATGTTATTGCATCACAGATGACAGAAAAAATGATAGAAACTATCGAAACTTATCAAAAAGATATTGCAATTTGCGGCTATTCTATAATTACTTTAGATGGAAATAAAGTTATTAGTAATAATAAAGTTAATTCAACCAAGTTGGGTGAAGAGTGCGTACTAAATGAAGAGACATTTATAGAACAAATATCTTATATTTTATGGCATACTGCATTATTAGAAATGCCTTGGAATAAAATTTACCGAAAATCAATTATAGATGAATATAACCTTAGATTTCCGGTAGATATTTCATTGGGAGAAGACTTTTTATTTAACATTGATTATTTTGCATTATGTAATGGAGCCATATTTATTAATGAAGAATACTACTATTATATGATATCGAATGAGCAGGCATTAACAAGAATATACCGACCTAATTTATTTGAAATACAAATAAGACTAATGTCCAATATGATAAGAATGTTAGAGAGTAAAAATAAATGGACAGATAAAGGGATAAGCTGTTTATCTAATTATATAGTAAGTCACTTTATCAATTGTTTGAAGAATTTATTTAATCCATTATGTAAATTGAATGAAAGCCAGAAAAAAGCTGAAATTGCCAAAATGGTTAATAATAGAATAATACGTGAAAGTCTAAAGCATATGGATTATATGGAAGAAAGTTTTGTAAGAGTTAAAGATTATATAGAATTTTCTGATATAAATTATATATACAAATTATGTATAACAATATTTTCTGATATAAAACCTGAAGAAAATTTAATAAAATGCAGAATATCTAATCCAGGATTTATCAACAAGTTTTTTGTGTATTGCCTAAGATTATTATGTAAATTTAAGAAAAGTAATACCATTGAACAAGTAATATCAAGTATGGAAAAAGCTGGAATTAAGATAACATGCAAAAAAATATTAATACGTTTATGAAAATTTTGGAGGACTAAATGTGATGGAAGGTGTTGGAATATCAACTACCAATAGAATTAAAAGAGTTGCAAAACAATTTCTTAATTTTCTATTTGTATCTGGGACAGGTTGGATAATAGATTTTTCTATATTATTACATATTAGCGGATAAACAAAATATTTACGTTGGTGCTGCAAATATTTTAAGTGAAATACCTTCCATTACTTTTGTTTTTTTAGTATCCACAAAAAAGATTTTTAAAAATGATATTAGTAAATTAACCTTAAGAAAAATATATTTAATATATTTTTTGTATCAAATGATTTTAATAAGTTGTGTTTCTGCCATTGGTCAGATTTTATATAATATTCTTTTAGATAGTAGTTTAATTAATTATAAAATTATATTTGACAACCTGAAAATATATGTAAAAATATGTATAACACCAATTACAATGACTATAAATTTTTTGTAATGAAGTTTTTATCAGAAAGATTATAATTTTTTAGAAATAGGACAGATTGGCGTCAAGATATCTGGGGAGTCTCTGATTTAGACTATAATAAGCTTTATAAAGATTAAATATCTAATTTAATAGGGTTTCCGAAGTTTTTATGCACATAGGTCTATTATAAATTAATATTCAATGCTACTCGTGGTTGAGAATTAGAGGGATTAATTAGGGTGAATTTTGAAAGTGCATGAATAACAGAATAAGAAAGTTGTAAATTATTTTAATGGGACTCGATAAGGTTATATAATTTTCTAAAAGAATCAGTTGGAGGCTTTATTGATGAAACGTCTAGGAAGATTAGAAATAACAACAAGAATAGGCTGCAGTTGTAATTGTAAGTATTGTCCGCAGAGTTTATTAATAGAGAAGTACTTAATTCGAAAAAAGGAAAATATGTTTAAAACAGAAATGTCTTTTGACACATTCAAAACATGTATTGACAAATTGCCGGAAGGTACAAGAATTGATTTCTCTGGAATGGCAGAGCCATGGTTAAATAGTGATTGCACAAAAATGGTTTTGTATGCGTATGAAAAGAAGTTTCCGATTGCTATATATACTACATTAGTAGGCATGACAGAGGACGATTTTGAAGCAATAAAAGATATACCTGTTGAAGAATTCGTATTGCATATTCCAGATAATAAAAGCAATTCAAATATATCAATTACAGAAGGTTATTTAAAATTACTGAATAAGGTAATTCATTATCGGCAAAAAGATGGCGGTGTTGAACTGGTGACAGGCTATTCATGCCATGCAGGAATTCATCCTGCGATTATCGATACTATCCCACAGGAATCTATATTGATTACTGAAATGAATGATAGGGCAGGTAATTTGGAGAATTATGAATATGTTGAAAATAAGAAGAATATTGGTGAAATTATATGTGTAAATTGTGAAGCAGATATTCATCATAATGTATTATTACCAGACGGGACATTATTATTATGCTGTATGGATTATGGAATGAAACATATTCTGGGCAATTTATTAGAGCAAGATTATGAAATGTTACATGAATCTGTGGAAGCAAAAAAAATTATAGATGGTTTTAAAGATGATACAATTGATACTTTATGTAGAAATTGTATCAATGCTAGAATAATAAATGAGTTGTATGATGATTTTACAGTATTTGTAGATTGGGATAAGAAATTAGTTAGACAAAACAAACAAAACATAAAAGAACGGGATGATTATAAGAACTGTGTTGAGAATTTACAGAATAAGATAGAGGAAATGAAAGTCGAAGAGAGCAAAATGGAACAACAGTATAATGACCGGATAAATGAGTTGTATGATTATAAGAATTGGGTTAGCAATTTGCAAAATCAGATAGAGAAAATGAAAGTCGAAGAGAGCAAAATGGAACAACAGTATAATGACCGGATAAATGAGTTGAATAATTATCAGAAATGGGTTAGTAATTTGCAAAATCAGATAGAGGAAATGAAAGCCGAAGAAAGTAAAATGGAAGAACGATTTAATGACCGTCAAAATGAGTTGCAAGATTATCAGAAATGGGTTAGTAATTTACAAAATCAGATAGAGAAGATGAAAATCGAATAGAGTAAAATGGAATAGCTGTATAATGATCGGATATATGCTCTAAATAATTATTAAATTCAGTGTTAGAACAAAAGAAATTTAGATGCTATGAAATTGTGTGTTTATTGGCTGTCCAGCTGATGCAGAACACAGTATCTTACAGTAGCTGATTATATTTGTAAACGAAATGTCGGAGATGGTTCTGTTAGAGAGTTTATTGAATATTTATTGAATGAAAATTTAAAAGTGCTAAAGAAGAGTTGAAAAAATTACTGGTAAATCGATTACTTTTTATCATAATGATTTACTTGATAAAAATGCAGTAGAAACTATTTTTAATCATGAAGATATAACCAATTTTAATACTTGAATATACATTTAGTAAATAATATAATATAGTAAGAAGCTTTTGATCAAAATGTGAATTGTTTGAAGCAAAGGGATGGTATAATGATGAAAAGAGTCCTCGTAATTGGTAAGAATAGTTATATTGGGCAAAAGTTTAATACATATGTTTTTGATAAATTTGCAGATAGTATTCAGATATCTTTTGTCAGTGCGTCAGATAATACTTGGGAAAAGATTGATTTCTCATCCTACGATGTCGTTTTACATCTATCCGGTATTGTTCACAGAAAAGAGAAAAAGGAAATGGAAACACTCTATTATAATGTGAATTATAAGCTTGCTGTAGAGGTTGCTAAAAAAGCCAAAGAGAGTAATGTAAAACAGTTTATATTCATGAGTACGGCTGCAGTATATGATTTAAATTCGAGTAGGATTACTAAAGATACAAAACCAAATCCTAAAACTTTCTATGGAAAATCAAAACTGGCAGCGGAAGAAGCAATTGTAAAATTACAAAATGATTCATTTCAAGTTACAATAGTAAGACCTCCAATGGTTTATGGAGATGGTTGTAAAGGTAATTACCCGAAATTAATGTTTATTGCGAAATATGTACCCATATTTCCTGAATACCATAATAAAAGAAGCATGATACATATCGATAATTTATGTGAATTATTAGCTGATTTGATTAAGAATGAAAAGATTGGTTATTTTCATCCACAGGATGATAAGTTTGCTGATACTTGTGAGATGGTTGTAGCGATTCGGAAGGAAATGGGTAAGAGAACATTTTTGATTAGAAAATCAGATGTTTTAATAAAAACTCTAATACCGCATAGTAAGATAATTAATAAAATGTTTAATGACTTTTATTATTCTGAAAATTAATGAATACATGAAATATAATAAATTCTTTAGTGTATGGATTAATCATTGATTCATTACTATTGTTTTGGTAACAAGATCTAAAATTACATAATATTAACGTAAACTAGGTGACAAATTTGAAGAAATATATAATTGACAAAAGACTATATATTAGAAGAATATTTCTAATTATTTTGGATGTGATATTAATTAATATCGCATCATTTTCCGCGTTGTTTTTTCGATTTGATTTTAAATTGAGTACGATTCCAACTTATTATGCAGAAGCAGTATTATCCTATACAATTCTAAATACGATAGTTACCATAATAGTTTTTGCCTTATTCCGTTTGTATAACAGCTTATGGAAATATGCAGGTATTGATGAATTAGTTAATATCATGTTTGCTTGTGCAATATCGGGTGGATTGCAAATATTGGGTATGCATTTTATTTTTTATATTCATGTCCCAAGAAGTTATTTCCCATTAAGTACGTTGTTTACATTGGTTTATATAATATTCAGCAGATTCTTTTATCGATATGCCCGCAGAGTATCGAGACGCAGTTTGGGTATAACTTCAAGCCGAATCATGATCATTGGAGCGGGAGAGGCAGGTAGTGCTATTATCAGAGAAATAGCTGTCAGTGGTTATGTGAAGGGATCGGTTATCTGTGCAATTGATGATAACAAAGAAAAGTTAGGTAGCTATATTCAAGGAATTAAAGTAGTCGGTGATAGGACGAGTATTGTCGTAGAAGCAGAAAAACATGAAATTACAGATATTTTTATTGCAATACCATCAGCCTCAAGAAAAGAGATTAAAGAAATACTTGAAATCTGTAAGGAAACAGACTGTGTATTGAAAATTCTTCCTGGAATGTATCAATTAATCAATGAAGAGGTTAGTGTTACCCGGCTTAGAAATGTTGAAATAGAAGACCTATTAGGCAGAGAACCAGTAAAAATTGATATGGAAGAAATTCTACACTATGTTAGTGGAAAAGTGATTATGGTTACCGGTGGAGGAGGTTCTATCGGAAGTGAATTATGCAGACAGATTGTGAAACATAATCCGAGGCAATTAATCATTGTTGATATTTATGAAAATAATGCATACATTATTCAACAGGAATTAAAGAGTGAATATCCGGATTTAGATGTAGTCGTTTTAATTGCTTCTGTCCGTAATACAATTCGGATAAACCGAATATTAGAACGATATAAGCCAAATGTAGTCTATCATGCAGCTGCCCATAAACATGTTCCACTTATGGAAGACAGTCCTAACGAAGCAATAAAGAATAATGTCGGAGGCACATTGAAGCTGGCTCTTGCTGCAGATTTATATGGTGTTGAGAAATTCATTCTAATTTCTACGGACAAGGCAGTTAACCCCACTAATATTATGGGAGCTTCAAAAAGAATTTGTGAATTGATTATTCAAGCTGTAAATAAACGTTCTAAAACTGAATTTGTTGCTGTACGCTTTGGTAACGTGCTCGGAAGTAATGGTAGCGTAATTCCGTTATTTAAAGAACAGATTATGAGGGGAGGTCCAGTTACGGTTACCCATCCTGATATTATAAGGTACTTCATGACTATTCCTGAAGCAGTTTCCTTAGTACTTCAAGCAGGTGCTTATGCGAAAGGCGGAGAAATATTCATACTTGATATGGGAGAACCTATTAAAATAGTAAAGTTAGCGGAAAATTTAATTCGTTTGTCCGGTTATGAACCAGGAAGAGATATCACTATTGAATTTACAGGATTAAGACCGGGAGAGAAATTATATGAAGAGATGCTGATGGATGAAGAAGGATTACAAGATACCGATAATAAGCTAATACATATCGGCAAACCAATTGATATTGATGAAGAAGCTTTCTTAAAAGAAGTAGAAAGCCTTGACAAAGCTGCTAAGGATGAAACAGAAGATATAAGACAATTGGTTAAAAAAATAGTTCCTTCATATAAGATTAATGAATAAGTAATAGAACCTAATCCCAATAAGAATAGAAATAAGGCAAAAAAACTATTTGAAATTCCTGCGTTGTTATGCTACTATGGTAAAGTGCTAATAATAAAAAGCATAAACGGGATATCTATCCCGATAATAGGAGGAATTTTATGAAGAAAAGATTAATCAGTTTAGTAATGGTTTCACTTATGGTATTGAGCCTTGCTGCATGTAAAAAAGATGCATCAGGGGAGGATAACTCACTTAAGTACATACAGGATAATGGAAAGTTGGTTGTTGGTCTTGATGATGCATTTCCCCCAATGGGCTTTCGTGATGATAATGATAATGTAGTAGGCTTCGATATTGATCTTGCAAAGGCAGTATGCGAGAAGCTTGGTGTTGAGTTGGTTCTTCAACCCATTGATTGGGATGCCAAGAATCAGGAGTTAGATACCAAGAGTATTGACTGTATCTGGAACGGTCTTTCTATAACAGAAGAAAACCAAGCAAATATGACGATGACAGATGCTTATATGAGTAATGAAATATCATTGGTTGTAACAAATGGAAGTGCTATTACCTCCATGGCAGATATGGCAGGGAAAAGACTTGCCGTACAGAGTGGTTCTTCTGCTGAAACGACTTTAACTAGTGATGATAATAAAGAATTTAATGCTTCCTTAGGCCAGCTTAATCCGTTTGATACTTATGCAACAGCGCTGATGGATATGGAAAGTGGTAATTCAGATGCGGTTCTTATGGATTCTGTAGTTGCAAATTACTATATAACAACAGAAGGCAAGGATTATAAGGTACTTAGTGATACATTATTAGAGGATAAATATGGAATTGGTTTCCGTAAAGGTGATCAGGCTCTTTGCGATGCAGTTTGGAATGCACTTAAGGAGCTAAAGGAAGATGGTACTGTAGCAGAAATATCTACACAATGGTTTGGATCCGATATCACTACGATTAAGTAATAATATACTAAGATACAGATAATAAATTGTGTTAATAAAAAATTATAAAATAGTAATTAGGATTTGGGTGTCAAATAAATTAGTAATTGATAAATTATACGAATGTAATTATATGTGCCCTGTAATGTTTGAGTTTTACAACATTACAGGGTATTTATTGTGTAAGTTATTCTTTCCTCAGTACTATTCTTAGTATCAATGAATTCTCCAAGACTAAGTATTGTAGTGAATTGGCAAATAATGATAATCAATATTTCCATGATAATTAAATTGAAATAGATACAACGGTGTGGTAATATGGTAAAGTGTTAACTGACAGAAATATTGATAGGAACAAAAAACATAGATAGATAGGACCGGAGGATAATGTGAAAAATCATGATTTTTCACACAGCGAATTTGTGATTCTGCCCAAATTCGCGGAATTTCGGCAGAATGGAGATTTTTATGAGAATAGATAATGTACCTATAGATTTATTAATACCAAATATGCTGTCTGCTAGTGTAAAGACACTTCAGATATTTTTCCTTACCATAATATTATCAATTCCACTAGGTTTTTTAGTTGCTCTTGCAAGAAGGAGTAAGTATAGGATTATTAATATACCGGTACGTATTTATCAATTGATTTTCAGAGGAACACCTTTGATGCTTCAGCTGTTCTTTTTTATGTATGGCCCATATTACATATTTGGCTTCACTTTTGGCCGTGATTTAGCATGTATACTTGCATTTGCAATTAATTACGCAGCATATTTTGGTGAAATTTTTCGAGGTGGTATTGGCTCGATACCCAAGGGACAGTATGAAGCGGCAAAGGTATTAGGCTATACGAAATTCCAGACCTTTATGCGAATTGTTCTTCCACAGGTAATTAAAATAGTTATTCCATCGACTGGTAATGAGCTTATGACATTAGTTAAGGATACCTCTCTGGCACAGAGTATCGCTGTGATTGAACTCTTTCGAGTGGCTACAACGGCTGGTTCCAAGTATGCTTCCACGGTACCGATTGTCGTAGCAGCTTTATTCTATTTAATAATGAATACGATTGTTGAGATATCTTTTAAAATAATTGAGAAAAAATTTGATTATTATAAAAACTAGAAAAACTAGAAAAACCTACAAAAATGGAGGTTAATATGTTACTAAAAGCAGATAATTTACAGAAACAATTTGATAATACAAGTGTACTCAAAGGTATTTCCTTAGCAGTAAATGAGGGTGAAGTAATTGCAATCATAGGTCCTTCCGGTTCAGGTAAATCAACTCTTCTCAGATGCTTGACACAATTGGAAAAGGTTGATGCAGGACGAATTGAGGTATGTGGGAAGTTGATGGTGGATACCATTTCAGGTCTAGGTTATTCAGATCCTAAAACTTTACATGAGATTATTCTTGAAGTTGGTTTAGTGTTCCAGAATTTCATCCTGTTTCCTCATTACTCCGTTTTACGTAATATTGTGGATGCTCAGGTTAAGGTACTCGGAGTGGATAAACAAACTGCTGTTGACAAGGCAATGGACTTACTTGATAAAATGAACTTGAGAAGCCGTTCCAATGCTTACCCATGCGAGATGTCCGGCGGACAGCAGCAAAGAGTTGCGATTGCCAGAGCCTTAGCATTAAATCCGCGAATCTTATTTTTTGATGAACCAACCTCTGCTCTTGATCCCGAGCTAACCGGTGAAATTCTAAAAGTTATACGTTCTCTGGCTGAGGAAAAGATGACCATGGTTATTGTTACTCATGAGATGGCTTTTGCAAGAGATGTTGCTGATCGTGTAATTTTTATGGACGAAGGTGTTATTGTTGAAGCAGGAAAGCCCGAGGAATTATTTGGCAATACGCAAAACCAAAGAACAAAGGATTTTTTACAGAGATTTAATCAAAATTAATACTTGCAATTATTGGTTACATTTGTTATAATAGTTATTGTGCTAAATGATAAGACTAATTAAGGAGTGGACGAAAGTCCACTCTTATTCTTTGCAATGCACCAAAAAATGGCGCAATTTATCGCAGAAGTAATAAAGACAACAATTTTAAAAATGAAAGTAGGGATTTTAATGACCAAACATGAGGAATATGAACACAAGACAGAAAAATTGTTAGAGCCGATACTGTCTGCGAATCATTTTGAATTGTATGATATTGAATATGTAAAAGAAGGTGGAAACTGGTACTTACGAGCTTATATTGATAAAGAAAATGGTATCTCGGTAGATGACTGTGTAATCGTGAGCAGAGCATTAAGTGATTTATTGGATAAGAATGACTTTATCCCGGATGCTTATATCCTTGAAGTGAGTTCACCTGGGCTTGGAAGACAGTTAAAGAGAGATAAGCATTTTGAGAAAAGTATCGGAGAAGAAGTTGAGATCAAATTATATAAACCTATTAATAAGAAGAAAGAGTTTATCGGCTTACTGACGGCTTTTGATCAAGATACACTGACCATTGAATTAGAAGATGGTTCAGACATGGTTGTAACAAGATCAGATATTGCATTGGTAAGATTAACTTTTGATTTTTAATTTATTATAAAGCCTAATATAACTAAAGGAGGAAAATCCTCCTGATTAACACATCATGATTATATTATTTTTCTAAGGGAGGGAATATCCTCCTGGTTAACACATTAAAATTAATAGTTTTTCTAAGGAGGATATTAAAAAAAATGGATGGTAATAGGGAACTAATAGAAGCTTTAAACCAAATTGAGAAGGAAAAGGATATCAGCAAGGATATTTTGTTAGAGGCATTGGAAAACTCATTGGTTGCAGCATGTAAGAATAACTTTGGCAGAGCAGATAATATAAAAGTTAATATTGATAGAGTATCGGGTGAAGTTAACGTTTATGCAATGAAAGAGGTTGTAGAAGAAGTTACGGATCCGGTTATGCAAATCAGCCTGGCTCAGGCGAAGATGAAAGATGCTAAAAAGGAAATTGGTGATATTGTTGCAATAGAAGTAACACCAAAGAACTTTGGACGTATTGCTGCGCAAAAAGCAAAACAAGTAGTTGTTCAAAAGATCCGTGAAGAAGAGAGAAAAGTACTGTTTACTCAATATAGTGGTAAGGAAAAGGATATCGTTACGGGTATCGTACAGCGTTATGTAGGAAATAATGTTAGCATCAACCTGGGTAAAGTGGACGCAGTTCTTACAGAAAACGAACAGGTAAGAGGCGAAGTGTTCCGACCGACAGATCGTATTAAGTTATATGTTCTAGAAGTAAAAGATACTACAAAAGGACCAAGAATTACGGTTTCTAGAACACATCCGGAGCTTGTAAAGAGATTATTTGAAGCAGAGGTTACGGAAATCCAGGACGGTACAGTAGAAATAAAGAGCATTTCCAGAGAAGCTGGTTCCAGAACTAAGATGGCAGTATGGAGCAATAATCCTGATGTTGATGCAGTTGGAGCATGTGTCGGATTAAATGGAGCCAGAGTTAATGCTATTGTTTATGAACTTAGAAATGAAAAAATAGATATCATTAATTGGAGTAACGATCCTGCTAAATTGATTGAGAATTCACTTAGTCCGGCAAAGGTTGTATCGGTTACCGTTGATGAGAATGAAAAGAGTGCAAGAGTAATTGTGCCAGATTACCAATTATCTCTTGCTATCGGTAAGGAAGGACAGAATGCCAGACTTGCAGCAAAACTGACAGGATTTAAGATAGACATAAAGAGTGAATCACAAAGTATGGGATTATAAAATCCCAAGGGATATTAAGGATGTGATAAAGAATGGCGAAAAAACTACCATTAAGAATGTGTACCGGATGCGGTGAAATGAAAGCGAAAAAGGAAATGATCCGTGTTTTGAAAACTCCTGAGGATGAGATTGTCATAGATTCAACCGGTAAAAAAAATGGCAGGGGTGCATATATATGCTGCTCTGTATCCTGTTTAAAAAAGGCAATCAAAACAAAGGGCTTGGAACGCTCACTCAAGGTTAGCATTCCAAAGGAATTAGTAGAGATATTGGAGAAGGAGATGATTTTGCTTGAATCCGGAAGACAAGAAAGCATTTAACCTGTTAGGAATAGCGACAAAATCTGGTAATTTGGTAAGTGGTGAATTTTCTACAGAAAAGGCAGTGAAAGGACATAAAGCGGCTTTAGTAATTGTTGCAGATGATGCTTCAGATAATACAAAAAAAATGTTTACCAACATGTGTACTTACTATAATGTACCAATTTACTTTTTTGGTGATAAAGACGACTTAGGTCATGCAATGGGTAAAGAATTTCGTGCTTCTTTGGCTGTGCTTGACAAGGGCTTAGCAAATGCAATTGAAAAGCAACTGAAAATGAAGCAATGATATGAACGGAGGTAGTAGTAAGTATGTCAAAAAAGAAAATTTTTGAAATAAAAAATGAGATAAATGATATCACAAGAGGTTCGATAGAAAGTAAAGATATTTTAGACTTTCTTGAAAAGAGCTTTGGTGTTAAAAAAACTCACAGTAGTAACCTGGAAGATAATGAAGTTCAATATATTAAGAATTATTTTGTTCACGCAAGTAAATCAAATCAATCACTAACATCAAAACCTGCTCAGGAACCTGTAGCAAAACAGATTCATACACAGGCAATGAAGCAGCCAGTTAATTCAATTCAAAGACCTACAGCACCTACAGGAGCAAGTACACAAGCAGGAGTTAGAACAACAGAAACAGCCCAAAGCGGAATGTCTACAAATAACATCAGACCTGAAGTACTAAATGGTTCCCGTCAGGTAATGGCAGGAGAGCAGTTGTCACAGGGGAGCCATAGGCCTGTAGGAGGTCAAAATCCTACGAGACAAAGTCAACCGGGTCAGCAGAATGGTGGTCAAACAAATCAGAGACCGACTGCGGGACAAAATGAAGTAAGACAGGGTCAATCAGGTCAGCAGAATGGACAAAGAACATTTGAACTAGGGCATCAGGGGACACCCGGACAAAGACCCGCAGGAGGACAAGGCATAATGAAACAAGAACAACAAGGATATCAAAGTCAACAAAGTAAACCAGCTATGGAAAGTAGGCCAACTATCGAAAATAAACCATCTACAGAAGGATCACAATATCA
>JAQUYQ010000231.1 GCA_028691795.1 Herbinix sp. | reverse complement strand
GTATCAAATGATAAATTTGAATCCGGTTGTGGATGGCCTAGCTTCTCGAAACCAATCGATACAAACTTAATTACTCAAATTACTGATAAAAGTCATGGAATGTTGCGAACAGAAGTGAGGAGCAAAACGGGTGATGCACATCTAGGACATGTGTTTGAGGATGGTCCAACTGATCTGGGCGGTTTGCGATATTGCATTAATAGTGCAGCTTTAAAGTTTATTCCGAAAGAGGAAATGGAACTGGAAGGCTATGGTGAACTACTTAAACTCTTAGAAAAATGATATATTGGATTGCAAAAACTGCTGTAATTATCTTCAATTGAAGGTTCTAGACAGCGGTTTTTTGTATACTTCTCAGTATTCAGAGTCCGTCTCAATGCATGTGGTACGGTGATATTGTTATTGAGGAAAGCCTACTAATAATACTACTCCTTAAAACAAAATCTTAATATGTTGTTATATGGAAATATAATTGATATAATGTAAATATTATAAAAAAAGTTAATATTATAGGAGAAAAGTAATGAATTTTATAGGTAACCTCATTATTAACTTATATTCGATTGCTCTATTAATTATTATCTATTTTCAGTCATTGAAACAGGTTGAAAAAGATAGTTTACAGTATAAGATTTATATGATGATGCTAAAAATGACTATACTCTTAATCGTTATTGATATATTTAGCAGATTAGATTGTAAATCCAATACTCTTTACTTGGATTTGTATTATTTTGGTAATTTCATGATTTTCTTTCTTAATCTAGTCATGCCATCCTTATGGTTATTATATGTTTATGTTCAATTTATTCAGGAAGAGAGTAAAATTAAACATATAATTTCTTTTTTAGTAGCGCTAAATTGTGTAAATGCAGTTATGGTGGTAATTTCACAATATTTTGGATGGTTTTATTATTTTGATTCAGAAAATATTTATCACAGAGGTCCAATTTTTTTGCTTCCTGTTGCTTTCATTTTTGTATTAATTGTTTTCGCGTATTTTTTGATTATAAAAAATAGGAAAATGATTGATAAGAAACATTGCATTACACTAGCTTTTTTCGTTGTTCCACCATGTACCGGTATTGTTTTACAGGTTGTATTTTATGGAATATCAATAATTTTGAACTGTCTTGTTTTTTCCTTGCTCTTAGTTTTTTTGAATATTCAAAACTATAACTTATACACTGATTATCTTACGGGAGTAAATAACCGTAAAAAGCTAGATATTTATTTGAGAGACAAAATTAAGACAAGCGCGGATGATAAAACTTTTTCTGCCATTATGTTGGATTTGGATAATTTTAAGAATATTAATGATACTTGGGGGCATGATGTTGGAGATAGTGCGCTTAGAATGTCAATAAAACTATTAAATAGCTGCATAAGAGTGGATGATTTTATTGCTCGATATGGTGGTGACGAATTTTGTATTATACTAGATATATCTAATAAAAATGATTTGGAAATAATAGTGCAAAGAATTAATAACTGTTTTACAGAATATAATGAAGCTAGTAATCAGCCCTACAAGCTTTTCTGTAGTATTGGCTATGCTTTATATGACTATCATTCATGTATGAAGATGGAAGAATTTCTAAAGCAGCTAGATATATTAATGTATGAAAACAAACAGCATAAAAAAGATAATGTAGAGGAGTATGTATGATTAGACCAATATAAAGCTTACGCGGTATAAATAGAAAGTTAACCTTCCTTTACTGAATGCATACATTATATTGTATCTTACAAAGGGAGGCAAAATATGAGAGGTGAGCCATCATACAAAGACCTGCGAAAGCTAATTATAGGTGCTGATCAAAAAATTCCCTTGCCAAACGGCAAATATGTAACTGCCATCAATTTTGACAACGCTGCCACCACTCCAGTATTATATTCCGTTCTTAAGGAGATAAACCATTTTGCACTATGGTATTCCTCTGTACACAGAGGAGGAGGGTATAAATCAAAGGTATCATCGGATATTTATGAACAAGGAAGAGCTGCCGTCCAAAGCTTTGTTAATTCCGATAAAGAAAGAGATATCGTTATATTTACCAAAAACACGACCGAATCCATTAATGTTCTTTCCTTCGTCTTAAGCCAGCAAAAAGGCCAACAGAAAGTAGTTCTTTCGACCTGGATGGAACATGCTGCCAATGACCTGCCGTGGAGAAACAAGTTCAAGGTCGATTATGTAGAAATCGACAGGTTTGGCAGATTATCCATTGAGGATTTGGAGGATAAGCTTGTAAAATATCGGGGCAGCGTCAAATTAGTGAGTGTTACAGGCGCTTCCAATGTAACCGGATACATGAATCCAATACACAAAATAGCAGCTCTTGCGCATAAATATGGTGCAAAGATACTTGTGGACGGTGCACAGCTGGTTCCACATACCTCTATTGATATGAAGCAGTTTGATATGGTGGAGCATATTGATTATCTCGTTTTTTCCGCCCATAAAATGTATGCCCCATTTGGTGCCGGCGTCCTTATCGGACCCAAAAATGATTTCAACGAGGGTAATCCATTTATTCAAGGAGGAGGCGCCATAAGTCTTGTGACACACGAACGTGTCGAATGGGATGATCCTGCGGGTAAGGATGAAGCGGGGACACCCAACGCCATGGGTGTGGTTGCTTTGACAGCAGCGATAAAAACCCTTCGTGCTGTTGGGATGGATAATATCTATAAGCGTGAAAAAGCTTTATATGATTATACAATAAGTCGTATGGCAAAAATACCTGGTATCAAATTTTACAGCGATCCCTTCAGAGAAGATACGATAGGCGTGATACCTTTTAATCTCGAAGGGGTGCATCATAATCTTATACCTTCCATTCTTTCCGACGAAGCAGGAATCTCCGTTAGAAACGGATTTTTCTGTACACATCCATATTGTGAAAGATTGCTGGGTCTTAGTGAGCATGATATGAAACACTACTTTGAGGATGATGAGGTGGTATTTCCCGGAATGGTAAGGGTTAGCTTTGGTTTTTATAATAGCTACAGAGAAATAGACAAATTCTTAAATATTCTTCGTATGATCGCCGATAATAAAGAATACTACATCAATAAATACTCAAACGACCTCTCTTCGTACAAAACTAGTAATGAAGCCCGCCTATGCCCTAATTTTCCAACCCGAGGATGTTAGGAATTGCGCCTCGGATAGGTCTGATGGATATCTCTTATGAATTATTTTTGCTGTCCTCGAAACCTGTGATATCAACTGTTCCACGGTAGGGTAAAAAATAAATCGCCATGAAATTCATAGAAATCAAGGCAATTCACAGAGTAAAAGCATCGTATTTACAAATAT
>JAQUYQ010000230.1 GCA_028691795.1 Herbinix sp. | reverse complement strand
GAGCCTATGGATAAGGCGGGTGCCTACGCTATACAAGGCAAATTTGGTATATATATTAAGGAGATAGTTGGTGATTATTATAACGTGGTTGGTTTTCCAATCGCAAGAATCTATGAAACCTTGCTTCAACGCGGAATTGATATAAAAAAATTAAAATAAGTATTGCATAAAATACAATCAGGATGTATAATTATGAAATATTATTTTTGGTCGAATGAATAGAATTACTAAAATTCTTTAAATATAAGTGCCCGAAAATTCAGGCAGATGGAGGTAAAGATGGAAAATATAAATGGCGGAGTTACAGCAGCACAAGGCTTTCAGGCAGCAGGAGTTTATGCTGGTATAAAGAAGAAGAGAAAAGATATGGCAATAGTTTATTCAACCGTACCAGCAATAGGAGCTGGAACTTTCACTACCAATGTGGTTAAAGCAGCACCGGTTAAATGGGATATCAAAGTAACGAAGGAAAGTAAATTTGTTCAGGCTGTTGTATTAAACAGCGGTGTAGCAAATGCATGTACCGGCATAGAAGGTGATATTAATAATGAAAAAATGGCGAAAGCAGTTGCAGATGCCTTAAACATTCCTACGAATGCTGTTTATACCGCTTCCACCGGTGTCATCGGAAAACAGATGCCGATTGATGTAATACAGGAAGGTGCAAAGCTTTTAGCAGCAGAACTGAAAGATGGTAATGAAGCAGGAACTCTTGCTGCAGAAGCAATTATGACAACCGATACTTATTCTAAGGAATGTGCTGTAAGCTTTATGGTAGATGGAAAAGAAGTCATAATCGGTGGTATGGCGAAAGGTTCCGGAATGATTCATCCGAATATGGCTACCATGCTTGGTGTTGTTACTACTGATTTAGCAATCAGCAAGGAGCTTCTACAGGAGGCATTAAGTGCTGATGTAAAACGTTCCTTTAATATGGTTTCCGTAGATCGTGATACCTCAACTAATGATTCCTTGTTATTACTTGCGAACGGATTAGCAGGAAATAAAATAATAAAAGAAAAGAATGCAGATTACGATAACTTCTGCAAGGCATTAAATATAGTAACAACCGATCTGTCTAAGAAGATGGCAGCAGATGGTGAAGGTGCTACCAAATTATTTGAAGTTACGGTAGTAGGAGCGGGTACTAAAGAAGAAGCAGTAACCTTAAGCAAATCCATTATCACCTCAAGCCTTGTTAAAACAGCAGTCTTCGGTAACGATGCAAATTGGGGACGTATCTTATGTGCAATGGGATACTCGGGAGTTAACTTTGATCCGGATCAGGTAGATCTTTACGTGGAAAGTGCAGACGGTAATCTGAAGATTGTAGAAAACGGCGTCGCAACCGATTACAGCGAAGAGTTAGCCACAAAAATCCTTTCCGGTAAAGAAGTAAAAGCAAAAGCCGATTTAAAAGCCGGCAACGAAACCGCAACTGCGTGGGGCTGTGATTTATCCTACGATTACGTAAAAATCAACGCAGACTATCGTTCCTAATAAAATTTTATACTTTTCATAACGTAAATGTTTTCGCAGGGAGTACTCCCCGCGGAAACCTCACTATCTAAATCTTAGCCACACCACAGGAAGGAAGAAAACAATGGAACAAATGGATCAAATACTTATGAAGGCCCAGACACTGATTGAGGCACTTCCCTATATACAGAAATTTAATAATAAGAAGGTAGTCGTAAAGTACGGCGGAAGCGCTATGCTGGATGAAAATCTACAGTTGAATGTAATTAAGGATGTTGCACTGTTAAAGCTGGTCGGCATGCAGCCAATTATTGTACATGGCGGCGGCAAGGAAATTACGAAGTGGTTAGGATTACTTGGTCATGAGTCTAAATTTGTAGAGGGCTTAAGAGTAACCGATGAACAGACCATGGAAGTTGCAGAGATGGTACTCGGTAAGGTTAATAAAAACTTGGTACAGATGGTAGAAAAGCTAGGAGTAAAAGCAGTCGGTATCAGTGGTAAAGACGGAAGTACTCTAAAAGTTGAAAAGAGAACAGTAAACGGTCAGGAAATAGGCTTTGTCGGAAATATCAAAGAGGTTAATGTAGATTTAATTAATACCCTGATTGATAATAACTTTGTACCGGTTATCGCTCCAATCGGTTTAGATGATGAATATCAGAATTATAATATCAATGCGGATGATGCTGCGTGTGCTGTAGCAACAGCTATCGGTGCAGAAAAGCTAGTATTTTTGACTGATATTGAGGGTGTATATGCAGACCCGGAAGATAAAAGCAGCTTGATATCCGTACTTACACTTGACCGGGCAGACGAACTATTTGAAAGTGGTTTCATTGGCGGCGGTATGCTTCCCAAATTAAAGAACTGTGTAGATGCGGTTAGAAATGGTGTATCAAGAGTACATATTCTTGATGGAAGAATTGAGCATTGCTTATTACTAGAATTCTTTACCAATAGGGGTATTGGAACAGCAATTATTGATAAAGCAAGTATTTTTGAAAATGAAGATGTATCAAAATAAGAATAAAGTCTAAATTGGATTATTAGTGTAACAGGAGGAATTTAGAATGAATCAGTATATCGAAGAAGCTGAAAAAGTATTGATGCATACCTATAACCGTTACCAAATCGTATTGGACTATGGCGATGGAGTATATCTTTATGATACGGAGGGTAAGAAGTATCTGGATTTTGCTGCCGGAATTGCTGTTTTTGCTTTGGGTTACGGTAACAAAGAATATAATGATGCTTTAAAGACACAAATTGATAAAGTATTGCATGTTTCAAATTTGTTTTATAGTGTTCCGATGGTTAATGCTGCAAATAAGCTAATTAAGGCATCGGGGATGGACCGTGTATTCTTTACCAGTAGTGGAACGGAAGCCATTGAGGGCGCGGTTAAGCTTGCCAGAAAATATTATTATAAAAAACATGGAATATCAAACAGCCAGATTATTTCCATGAATCATTCCTTCCACGGACGAAGCATGGGAGCATTAAGCATTACCGGTACCAAAAAATACCGGGAAGCATTTGAACCTTTGATTGGTGGAGTAGTTTTTGCAGAATATAATAATTTGGATAGTGTAAAGGAATTGCTCCAGGAAAATACCTGTGCCGTGATTATGGAAACCGTTCAAGGTGAAGGAGGTCTATATCCGGCATCCAAAGAATTTATTCAGGGAGTAAGAAAACTTTGCAATGAAAAGGATATTCTTTTAATTTTGGATGAGATCCAATGTGGCATGGGCCGTACCGGAACGATGTTTGCTTACGAACAGTTAGGGGTAAAACCGGATATCATTACCAGTGCCAAGGCACTTGGATGTGGTGTGCCGGTAGGAGCATTTGCTGCGACAGAGAAGGTTGCTTTGGCCTTTGAGCCAGG
>JAQUYQ010000229.1 GCA_028691795.1 Herbinix sp. | reverse complement strand
GTAGTCCTCTTATAAAGTGCAAGAAAAATTCTTCTGAAAAGAGAGTATTTAAATATGAAAGATAAAGAATATATAGTGGCGGGTTATCGCTTTTCGGATGACCATGATTACAAGGAAGCTAAGCGGGAAGCTGAGACGATTGAGTATATTAAAGCGAATACCGACTTAAACGATTTAAATAAGGCTGTGAAACTATATCATAAACTGGTTGAACGTAAAACTCTGAAAACAGTTGTGGGATTTGCTTTTTTAAAGGAATTGCAGGAACGAATTATTAAAGATGGCATTATAAACAAAGATAATATTCCATGTATTCAGGTTGAAAGGAACAACAAGCTGGCAAAAGAGTACTCCTCTTCCATAAAACAGGAACAGGAGAAAAAGCATCTGGACATGATTGAGGATTACAAGACACGTCTAAGAAATTCGAGAATTATAAGCATTTTTTTGGTAATAATCATTATAATTATGATTTTAATTTCTGTTTTTAGTGATCGAAGTGTTTTTACTAATTATGAGAATAAAATCCTTAACAAGTATTCAGCGTGGGAAGAAGATTTGAATGCGAGAGAAAAGGCACTACAGGAAAAAGAAGATTTACAATCGGTGGATTAATTTCACAATTCTGTCATAGTTCGATGTTATAATACAATCAAACGTAATAATAAATTAAACATAGCGAAAAGGGACTTTTGCTAAAGATCCTTTAAAATATATTAAACTATGGAGGTGCCAAATGGATAAGCTCAAAATCCTGGTTGTAGATGATGAAAGTAGAATGAGAAAGCTTGTAAAAGACTTTTTGGTACGTAAAGATTATGATGTGATTGAAGCAGAGAATGGTGAACAGGCAATTGATGTGTTTTTTACTAAAAAAGATATTGCATTAATTATTTTAGATGTAATGATGCCGAAACTGGATGGTTGGCAGGTATGTAGAGAAATTAGGCAATATTCGAAAGTCCCGATTATTATGTTAACGGCCAAGGGGGATGAGAAGGATGAACTTCAAGGCTTTGATCTTGGAGTGGATGAATATATTTCCAAACCTTTCAGTCCTAAAATACTGGTAGCCAGGGTTGAAGCAGTTCTTCGAAGAACTTCAATAACGGAAGAAGAATTAACGGATGTTGGTGGAATTGTTCTCGATAAATCTGCACACCAGGTAAAGATTGATGGTTCCGAAATTGAACTTAGTTTTAAAGAATTTGAACTTCTGACCTATTTTGTAACAAATCAAGGGGTTGCTCTGTCAAGAGAAAAAATACTAAATAATGTTTGGAACTATGATTATTTTGGAGATGCAAGAACCATCGATACTCATGTAAAGAAGCTTAGAAGTAAGATGGGTCAAAAGGGTGATTATATTAAAACAATCTGGGGCCTCGGTTATAAATTTGAGGTGGATGCATGAAGCATTCTCTAAGATTAAAAATAACTTTGCTATTGACAACCATGATCGTTGTTACAATATTTATGACATGGTTTATTAATCAAACCTTTTTGTCCCAATATTATATGTATAGTAAAATAAAAAACTTGGATCAAACATATCATCAAATAAAAGAGATATATGATAATAATGTAGATAATGAAACCCTTTCTGATGAAGATAATGCTAAGATTGAAAAGCTCGAAACGAAATATGCTGTAAAAGCTTACATAGTTACCAGTCTTGAATTTGCACCAAGTTATCCGGCTATGAAGAACTACGGTGAAAGAGAGCTAAATCAGTTAGAATCACTATTTGAAGAGTATATATTACAAGGTAAAAAACATACTGCTTCCATTAAGGAATATAAAAACTATGGAATTTATAAATTAAATGATCTACGATTGAATTCAAAATATATAGATTTATTTGGTGAATTAGGTGATGGAGACTTTTATATATTTTTACGTTCAAATTTAGAAAATATTGAAGACAGTGCTGCTATGGCAAATAAGTTTCTGTCATATATTGGAACCATATCGGCATTTTTGGGTACCGTAGCTATGCTATTCATAAGCAAGAAATTCACCAAACCGATTCTTGAATTATCCGGAATAGCTAAGAAAATGTCGGATCTGGATTTTGAAGTAAAATATAATGTAGTATCCAAGGATGAAATTGGTGAATTGGGCGGTAGTATTAATGCTCTATCGGTTAAATTAGAATCAACAATTATGGAATTAAAGCAGGCTAACAATGAACTTATGACAGATATTCAAAGAAAGACTGAAATTGATGAAATGCGTAAAGAGTTTCTTTCTAATGTATCACATGAACTAAAAACTCCAATTTCACTGATTCAAGGATATGCCGAAGGCCTTAAAGAAAATATAAATGATGATGAAGAAAGCCGCGATTTTTACTGCGAAGTTATCATGGATGAAGCCAATAAGATGAATAATATGGTTAAAAAACTGTTAAGTCTGAATGAATTGGAATTTGGCAATAATCAAGTGAATTTTGACCGTTTTAATATCGTTACTTTAATTAAGTCAGTATTAGATACAACTGAAATCTTGTTTAAGCAAAAAGAAGTAGCACTTCGATTTGAACAAACGGAACCGGTATATGTATGGGCTGATGAATTCCTGATAGAGCAGGTTGTAACAAATTACATCAGTAATGCATTAAATCATGTCAGTGAGCAGAAGATTATTGAGATTAAATTAATTCCGAGAGGGGATACTGTCCGGGTTGCAGTATTTAATACAGGAGAGAATATACCGGAAGATGAGCTCGATAAGATATGGATAAAATTCTATAAAGTAGATAAAGCAAGAACCAGAGAATATGGAGGCAGCGGAATAGGTTTATCCATAGTAAAAGCTATAATGAATACACATAATAAAGAGTGCGGTGCAATAAACCGGCCAATCGGAGTTGAGTTCTGGTTTGAATTGGATACAAAGTCGTAGATATAGACATTATAGCTGATTTTATAAACAATGTTCTGATCTTTGTACTACGAAGATTCAGTCTAGTTACTTAAGGTATTATATTTGATTGGAGTGTCAAAAGCCAATTTTAGATTATGTTTCGTCAACTTGCACAATTTCATTGCTAAATTGCATGATACAGAACATAGCTCATTCGCAACACGTTCTCGCTTGGATGAAGTACGTAGTGGTACATAAGGTCCTAAAATACAGGACCTAAGTACCAACGACTTCATACAGTTGCTCATCGAACTATATTCTGCATCACGCTTAAGTATAGGTACCGATGTGCAAATTGACGAATGCAAGTTATTTGTATGACTTTTGACCCTCCAATCATATGATGTTGGGGTCGAATAGCCCTCTTTAGCACCTTGAAAACTACACACATTTTTTGAATTTCTGGTATAATAGAGTTATCAGAAAGGTGGTACTTTTATGTCATTTCATACGAACAGTTCACAGCA
>JAQUYQ010000228.1:2043-3403 GCA_028691795.1 Herbinix sp. | reverse complement strand
TTTGGATTATCCTGGTATAAAAAGCATTATCCGAGGGTTGTACGCGGCCAGTTATCAACAGACTTTATCCGAGAAAAAGTGGATGGTAATAAATTTCAGTATTTTATTTTAAAGCATCTGCTATTAAATTTTTATACAAAACCAGACTTTATAGCCTACCATCATGTTTATAAAAAAGGGTTGTCCTATACCTTATGCAGAAAGCTTTACCGAGTGAAAACAATTGCCTGGACCATCCAAAACCAAAAGGATTTTGAAGAGAGCAGAAAGTATTATGAACTATTTATCTTTGACAGCTTTATTCCCAAGATTAAGAACGAAGGATAAATACGGATATATGAGAAGCCTAATGTCACTTACTGGTCAGCCTTTTAATTTATTTGGAATTATTATAACTCTAATTGGGAATGATACCTTATAAATAAGGGTTGGGATGTGATGAGATGATAAAATTAATCAGTGTGTTATTATTCGAGTGGCTTTTTTGCCTATCTAATTTACTCATTAAACCGAGAATGATTACTTATGATAAGGGGTTTAAAAGGGAAGTGAAGTGTAATAAGTTTGATAGTAAGACTTATCATGAGTGGATGAAGGAAACCTTTCGCCTAAAATCAGATTTTGGATATGTAATATCCTGCGAATTAATAGAGCCACCAGAAAAGATGGACTCAAAAAATTCGGTTAAGAAGATTGCGATTCTCTGTCATGGTTTAGGATGTGCAAAATATGAAAGTATAAAATATGCGGAGTTATTTATCAAGCTAGGATTCACTGTACTGATTTATGATCATCGAAATCATGGATTAAGCGGAAAAGCTTATACTACCATGGGTTATTACGAAAAATATGATTTGAAAAAGGTAACTGACTGGTGTATCGATCACTTTGGTAAAGAGTGTAAAATAATTACCCATGGTGAATCTATGGGTGCAGCAACAGTACTGATGCATCTGGAGATAGATGAAAGGGTGAAACTAGCCATTGCAGATTGTTCGTATTCTGACCTCAATCTACTGCTTCGCCACCAGCTAAAGCAATATTATCATCTTCCTTGTTTCTTAATACCGATAGAAAGCTGTATCACCTATATTAGAGCGGGTTTTTGGTTTAATAAAGTATCACCGATAAAAGCAGTTTACAGATCAAAAACACCGGTATTATTCATACATGGAAAACGCGATAGTTTTGTACCAACCGATATGTCAAGACAAATGTATGCCTGCAAAAAGAAGAATAAAGCGATATATCTTGTTGCGAAAGCAAGACATGCTGAAAGTTATTGTACTAATCGGGAGGAGTATAAAAAGGTAGTAGAACAATTCTTGGAAAAATATCTAAAATAGTTAAATAGTAAATT
>JAQUYQ010000228.1:0-1943 GCA_028691795.1 Herbinix sp. | reverse complement strand
CGGTCAAGGATAAGTTCTTCTAATTGCATATGTGCTTCGAGTAAAATTGTACCGCCCGGAGTTTCATATACACCACGGGATTTCATACCTACTACACGGTTCTCAACGATATCTACGATTCCAATACCATGCTTACCGCCCAATTCATTTAACTGCGTAATAATATCAGTAGCGGACATTGCCTTGCCGTTTAAAGCAGTAGGAATACCCTTTTCAAAGGATAAGCTTAAGGTAACACCCTCATCCGGAGCTTTCTCAGGAGATACGCCAAGAACTAATAGATGATCATAGTTCGGAGCACTTCCAGGAGACTCAAGTTCAAGGCCTTCATGGCTGATATGCCATAGGTTGCGGTCACGAGAGTAGCTGTTGTCAGAGGAGAAAGGAAGGTCAATACCGTGCTTTGCACAATATTCTATTTCTTCTTCACGGGAAGACATCGTCCAAATTCTCCAAGGAGCAATGATTTTGAGATCAGGAGCAAGAGCTTTGATGGTTAATTCAAAACGAACCTGATCATTACCTTTGCCGGTAGCGCCGTGGCAAATTGCGGTAGCACCTTCTAGTCTTGCTATTTCAACAAGTCTCTTTGCGATAACCGGTCTTGCCATGGAGGTACCTAATAGGTATTTATTCTCATATACTGCATTTGCTTTTACACAAGGTAGTACATAGTCATTAACAAACTCTTCTACTACATTTTCAATATATAATTTTGTTGCACCGGATAATTTTGCTCTTTCTTCCAAACCGTCAAGCTCATTACCTTGACCTACATCAATACAAACGCAAACAACTTCATAATCATAATTTTCCTTTAACCAGGGGATGATAGCGGTAGTATCAAGGCCACCGGAATAAGCAAGAATAACTTTCTCTTTCATATTGTCCTCCATTCAGCCGCAAACAGCGGCAAATTATTATTTATTACAAGTGAATTCCCTTATAGGTATTGTCAATTAGCAAGACAAATTGACAAGCCAATTTGACTTGCATATTCAATAAGGTAAATCACAATCTAATTCACTTGTCATTCATTACAATTGCTACAAGAAGTACCAATTTTTATATGTGTTTAAATATACAACATATTTAATTATTATGCAAGAGTAAAATTGAATAAAAGTATAAAAATACATGAAATACTTTTGTCAAATTATAATAAGCATTACCAATTACAAAACATTTTATATCAAATACTTTCAATAATTATTTCTTATTATATAGGAAGGACTAGTAGTGCAATACGGAGATTAAAAAATAAGTATCAAATCCAGTAGATCAGTTTTATCCTTTACAGATGGTAATAATTGATTATAATAAATGGGTATAACATTCGTAAATTAAGAAAGGGCGGAGTGCCATGTATCAAATAATATTAGCTTCAGCATCACCAAGGCGTAAAGAAATTATGGATTTAATGGGAATACCATATAATGTAATAACAGGGGATGTGGAGGAGATTACGGACGAGACAAATCCTGCAGAAATGGTACAAGCTATTGCTAGGCTAAAAGCTACATCGATTGCATCTTCCTTAGAAACAAAGGATAAGGAATACGGCGAAGTCATCGTAATTGCAGCAGATACCATGGTTTTTTACAGAGAACATACACTGGGAAAGCCCAAGGATGAAGCAGATGCGGTAAGAATGCTGCAAATGCTGTCCGATGACGAACATGAAGTATATACCGGTGTCAGTATTGTAATAAAAAACAAGGATGGGAAGGAAGAAAACATATCCCTTGCAGTAGGTACAAAGGTTTATGTACAACGCCTGACTACCGAGCAAATCATGGATTACATTGCAACAGGAGAGCCTATGGATAAGGCGGGTGCCTACGCTATACAAGGCAAATTTGGTATATATATTAAGGAGATAGTTGGTGATTATTATAACGTGGTTGGTTTTCCAATCGCAAGAATCTATGAAACCTTGCTTC
>JAQUYQ010000051.1:11309-15985 GCA_028691795.1 Herbinix sp. | reverse complement strand
TAGCTTTTCCTCCTTCAATACCATGGAGGAAATTCAAAGAGGAATTAAAGCAGTAAGAATTCTTGCAACAGAGGAAGAGAATTAATCTTATTGAAGCCTTTGATCTGGGTATAGGAAATTATTATCTAATTGATTAGAATATAGGATATATTAATTGAAATATAGGATACTTTATAAAAAGTAATAGCACGTAACTTTAGAATTTCTATGCTTTCAAGGAGGTTAGAATGAGAAAAAAGGAACTGAAGTTGGTTATCACATTTGAATCTACCGTGCAGGCCATCAAAATGGAAAGTGCCGCCAAAGAATCACAGGCACCTGGCAGACTGATTCCGGTACCGCGTGAGATAACAGCAGGATGTGGATTGGCATTTTGCGCACCTTTGGAGGTACGAGAGAAATTAGAAAAGTTGATGAGTATAAAGAATTTAAAGCCACAAATGGTTATAGAACTTGCTATCTAATTAAAATATATAACATAGTGCTTGCTGAGTAATATTAAATACTTTTTATTTATATACTGAGTTACAAAGAGATGAGATAATTTTTCGTTGGGGGATTAGCATTGTCAACAAGAAAGGCATTCACAAGGTTAATATTATGGGTTGATTTAGCATTATGTATCGCTTTAGGAATCCTCATTTTTGTGGGCCGGGAAGAAGCTTTGGAGTTTTTGGGTGGGTACATAATTGAACAAAGTTTAAGTATAGATAACCTATTTATATTTATTCTAATATTTTCAAGCTTTGGATTAAAACTCGAGTATCAGAGAAGGGTATTAAAATATGGTATAGCCGGAGCATTCATTTTAAGGTTGATATTCATCGTCTTGGGAGTAGCGATTGTAAATATGTTTCATTGGGTACTATATGTATTTGGGGTGGTACTTATTATCAGCGGTATTAAAATGTTATTTCATCAGAATGAAAGTGTTAAAATTAATGATAATAAAATAATTAAGCTTTTATGCAAAATAATTCCTTTTACAGATAAATATGAAAGGGATAAATTCTTTATAAGAAAAGATAAACATCTTTATGCAACACCGTTATTCGCAATATTAGTAGTTGTTGAGGCAACGGATTTGTTAATGGCTATCGATTCAATACCTGCGATTTTCTCAATAACTACGAATCCTTATATTGTTTACCTTTCTAATATCCTTGCAATCATCGGACTTAGAAACCTGTATTTTGTACTTAGGAGATTACATGAGAAATTTAGGTGTGTAAAATACGGTGTTGCGATAATACTTACCTTTACGGGTGTTAAGCTTCTCGCTTTAATGTTTGATTATAACATTCCAACGCTGTGGTCCCTTACTATAATCCTTTCAATATTAGTTGGATGTGTTATTGCATCAGTAACATCTACTCTAATATGGAGTAATGAACAACGATAATATAAAATACCAAAAAAGCAGCAAATCATTATGTACCCTATATCCTATGGAGAAGTATTTTATTGCCTTAGTGGTAATAGGGAACAAAGAAATAAATGAAACGGAACTATTTTAGGGTAAAACCCAAAGTAAAATAGTGAATTGCAAATGGAGAAAAACGCTTAGTTCGTATCATATGTTTATAAAAATAGAGTAGAAGGTCTGTTGTATCAAAATACAACAGGCCTTCTATATTTACTACATTCGACAGAAAACATTTAATATTTTATACATTTACTAAAGTATAAATTTTACTGCCTTATACCTTTGCTACATATTCGTAAGGAAGAGAAACTATTTTTCCCGGGGTATCTAAAATCTCGAGTTGTTCTAACGTATCCTTTACGATATTGTACTGCATTTCAAAATCATTTGGCGCACCAGCATTTGCACCCATAGGTACGAGTGGAGCAACGGCACGGGGAGTTCCAGTCTGTTTTACAACAGGCGGAAGAGCAGCGATGATAATTGTTGGTATACCAGCTGCTTCAATTGATCTCTGCACTAGCACTGCAGAGCGATGACAGGTACCTCACCCGGCGGTTAAAAGAACAGCATCAACACCGGCATTTTTAAAGATTTCAGCGATTTCAGGACCAGTTTCATTCTTGAATTTATCCTGATTTCCGCCACCTCCCATGAAACCAATGTGAATAGGTGCTACAGCTCCTATCACACCATCAGCTGCAAGTTTATGAAGCGGATCAATCGGGAACATACAGTTGATGTCTTTGTTAACATCACCATTGTCATAACCACCATGAGAAACCATTAATTCTTTGGAAGGCATGGTATCAAAGATTTTACGAAAGGTAAAATCACCGGCAAGATTAAAACGCTTATCCTCCTTATGATGTACACCTGCAGCAGTAGCAATTGCCACAACCATTTTTTTTAAAGGTTTGGTAACAGGTGCCCATACCGGCGAGGGTGTAATTGGAACAAATATTTCTGATTGTAATCCTTTAATTGACGTAAGACTCATTCTATTTCCTCCTTTCCTTGGCGACGTTGTGTTTCCGTCTGAATTTCATTTATTTTATCCAATTGTTTTTTTTGGTTACTAACATATTTTTCATTCGGTTCGGATCCCAACTGCTCAATAAAGCTCATGTTAAATCCAACTTCCTGACCGAGTTTAAGAGGGTAATCGGTGATTAGCATTCGCATCGGAATTTTCATATATCCGAGGCGACCCTTCAGGTCTATGCCGACACAGCCATCCGTTACCTCAACGATAATGCCTTCCATATAGATTATTTTATCACCATACTTCATAAAACAACACTCCATTAGCTATATTTTTCAAGACGTTTTTCACTCATGGGAAGGGAAGTTTCATTTAATACTGGTACAATCGGCTTTCCGGTTACATTGGAGATCAGTTCGATATTGTTGGCTTTCACATCCGGCTTCCATTTCTTTTCTGCGGTTTTGATTTTCTCACCGGACATCTGTGCCTTTAACATATACAATGCGCGGAGAGCATCTTCATGGCAGAGTGTATTGCAGGCTAGAACTTCATTTTCAATTCCGCCCTCCGACTTGTTATTATCTACCATACCAATCATATATTTGTTACCAACTACTAATGCGCCTTGATTCGCACAGAAGGAAAGACCTACTACTGCGATACCACGCATACCAATCTGTTCAATATGGCTGGCGAAATCAATATGGTTATTACCAAAACCTTCTGTTGTTACAAATGCACCATCTACATCAAGTGCCTCGCAAACCATACCGACACGTTTGGATACATAGAATTTTTCAGAGTTAATCTGAGGACTGCCAACAAATAGAACTCCGCATAAATCTACCTCTGTATCATAAAGAGCTTCTAATACCAAGGGCTCTCTC
The DNA here is from genome assembly GCA_028691795.1 of Herbinix sp. Classification (GTDB taxonomy): domain Bacteria; phylum Bacillota; class Clostridia; order Lachnospirales; family Lachnospiraceae; genus Mobilitalea. The sequence continues at coordinate 12,684 of JAQUYQ010000051.1, read as the reverse complement.
CAATAATGTCTGGACATTTCCTTTGATGCAGGTCCAATACAGGTAAGTGCATGGATACAGCCATCGAGTACTTCAAGTGGAGACATCATAACAGGCACATTTCCAAGGTCTACATTTGGTTTCGCACCTAATACTCCGACCGGCTCGTTAGGAAGCAGGAGATTATCATGCATTGCACCTTGCCCCATGATTTCTTTAACAATTACAACCTTTTTCTTTCCGGGACGGCGAACTTGTTCAAAGGTTTCTCTATTCACGATTAAGGAGTCATCGTCCAGAGCTTTTAAGGCCATACGAATTTCCTGTGTAATAATATCGGTTGCTGAGTGTGCGGCAAGAGGTCCGGGACGTTCCATATTAGTGCCTGCTTTAATGGTGACTTCTGTTTTGATGAAGATATCTCCCTTATCAGGAGCACCTGGTCGATTCCACATGATATTTTCTTCAATAATTCCCTCAGAGGAACCAAATTCACCAATCTGGACACCGTTTTCATCCGTACCGGTTACAACAATAACTACATTATCAAGTACACGGGTTACTCCAGAACCAATTTCGTTTTCGCCTTCCTTTGTAGCGATTGGCTGAACATCCATGAAAGTTTCAGAATAGGTGTTGTATTTATCCGGGGTTATGATATCAATTTTTAAATTATAGACTAAACCTTGTGATGCTACGGCTTCTGCTTCGATTCCCTCGCGAATATATAATATCGTTCCTTCAATTACTGTTTTGGGTCCACGCTTTACTTCTGTGATGTTGTAATGATTTCTGGTTAGGCTTCGTATCACCTTTGGAGCTTGAGCGACAGGAGCTAAAACAGGGGATATCCCAGATGTTGCACTTTCCGTACTACCTGAAAGGATTCCTTTCATCGGAAGTTCAATGTGAATATCCTTTCCTTCTCCAATAGAAATCTTAAGGGTGCCACCATTTACCGGGTGCTCCATAGAAACCGAAGGCACTGGCTTCACTTCGGTAAAAGGTTTTTCCTTATCTGTTGTGGTTTCTTCCTGAAGGGCATCAATCGTATCGACAGTAAGTGGAGATAAGGAATCACAGGTTTTGATAAGTTTCGCTCCTAACACCTGACCGATTTTTAAGCATCCATCCAGTTTAAGAAGACCGGAATCTACCAAATCATCAAAGATAGCAGGGTCTTCTAGATTAGAAGCTGATAAAATAGTACCTTCCTCAGCACGGCAACAGAGGACTGCAGGATCATTCTTGTGTTCTTTTGCTGTTTCAGCAGTAATAGACATATATGTAACCTCCTAACGTCATAGCATAATACTTGATGAGAAATATAGTGAGATTTTATTTTTCATTAAATAAAGTACAATTGAGAAAATCAATTTAATTATAATAAATCATG
>JAQUYQ010000051.1:4680-11209 GCA_028691795.1 Herbinix sp. | reverse complement strand
TTTAAAAGGTTCGGTTACAATGATTCCACCGGTCGTTTTGGTTATTGGGGTATCAAGTGCAACAGGATTGCCGGTGAAAGGTCCACCCATGATAATTTCCCCATAGTCACCGTCTATACCACCGGCACGTTCAATTAATTCGCCAACCGTAGTACCAATAGGAACATCCATAAATACTCTGGAATGTGTTCCGCCTTTTAATTTACCTGCAACTGTTATATTTTTTGTGATACATGGTCTGGAGAATTCCAAAGCCTCTGCAATTCGAAGTACTGTTTCCACATTGATAACTACAGCGCCTGCAGCAGAAGGAAGTTCTGTCGGAGTAAGCAACTTTCCTAAGACTTCCCGGACAACAGCACGCTCTTCACCCATGGGATATAAATCAGGGAGAAGATGATAACTGATATCCGGTTCGCTATTTAGAAGTGAATCTAGAATAGAAATTACTTTTTCATGTTTCGCTTTAATAGCAAAAACACCTTTCTTCGCGTTACATAATTGCATGGCAGCTTTCAGACCTCTCAGCGTTAACTCTGCATTGGTCTCCAGCTGTTTTGTGTTATGCTGCAAAAGCGGCTCGCATTCAGCAGCATTTACAAGGATGTAGCCACCCTTTAAATCTATATCTAATTTAACGGAGGTTGGAAATCCCGCCCCGCCCATACCGACAATACCGGATGCCTTTAGCATTTCCTTTTCGCTTGCAACAGCGAGTGGAAAAAAATCCTGTGGCTGCATCTCATCTGCATCAATTAGGATGGCAGTTTCCGTGATATCACTGATTTTCCCTGAAAAAGGGGAATGTATGACTGCACCAAGACCAGTGGGTTCAGCAAGCAGACTGCCTTTTTTAACGGTGTCTCCTTTGGAAACTACAGCTATACAAGGTGCTCCGATATGTTGTTTAAGCAGGATGGTATATTTCATATTGACCTCCAAATTATTTCTGGCGAGAGTATGTGGGAATCGAACCCACCCAGGATACTATACGTACCCAACACCGGTTTTGAAGACCGGGGAGTGCACCAGGTACTCAACTACTCCCAAATATTTTTGAAACTAATCTTAGCGAAATTATAAACCAGATTAAGTTAGAAGTAAAATGAATATAGTGAATGACTATAATGAGTAATTGTCATAATAGCGTAGGAAGTATTCTTTTTGTAAATTCAATAAATTTGATGGCTGCCGGAGCCAAATCCTTAGAGGACCTAAGACCAATACCTAAATCTCGGGAATAGAAAGGCTTAAGAGGCAGCGCGGTTATCTTTTCTTCAAAGCCTGTTACTATTAATTTAGGAAGAATACTGATACCAAGATGGTTGGAAACCATGGATATTATCGCATGGTCATCTTTGGAGGAAAAATGGATACTGGGCGAAATACCGGCCTCTTGCAATGCATAATGGATATCATAATCTACACCCATGGCAGAGATAATGAAAGGTTGGTTTCCTATTTCATTAATTGGAAAATGTCCATCAGCCGGGATAGGATAATCTTTTGGCAAAACGGCCATTAGAGGATCCTCATAAAGTGGAATCCATTCAAGGGAACGCATATTACGCTTACTGAATAAGCCGAAATCTACTAAGCTTTCTTCAATCCACTTTGCGATATCATCGGTACCGCCTTCCTTTAAATGTATCTCAATTCCAGGATATGTTTCCTGAAACTCATACAGTATAACAGGAAGCCAATGAATCGATATGCTCGAAAAGGCAGCGATTGTGATTTGTCCTGTTTCTATTCCATTAATGGCGTTTACATTCTGCTCTAATTTTTCATTACTGGCAAGAAGATTTCGAACTAAAGGCAATATCAGCTCAGCATTTGGTGTAAGAGATACACCATGTTTTGTTCTTAAAAATAAGGAAAAGCCTAATTCGTCCTCCAAATTTTTTAATATATGACTCACACCGGACTGTGAGTACCCCATTCGTTCACCGCTTCTTGTAAAATTCTTTGTTTCAGCTACATCAGCAAAAAGTGCATATTCTTTAATTCCCATTATTAATCCTTTCCCGGTAATTTCAAAAATATACCGACGTGTAATAAGGTTTACTGTTATGACACTGAAACTTTGCAGTTAACAATTATTGATATGCTTATAAAATCAGCATTTAAGTTATGTGAAGAACCCATCAGTTATGATATTTTCATTCTGGCTTCAATTTTAAGTTGGAATTCACTAATGAATTTTTCATATGGTAAAACAGAGCTGAAAAACGCAAACTCCTCGCTACGCTCGTCAAACATGCTTTTTTTCAGCTCTAAGCCATATTCGAAATCCATAAGTGAATATACCAACTGAAAAAAGGCGCCATCCTAAAAATATCATAACTAATGGTTTCATATAGGCATTATCATGCTGATTTTATAAGCAATGTTCTAGTCTTTGTACTGTAAAGTTTCAGTTATAACATTCATAATAAGCGTCGCAGCGTAGCCAAATACGCATCCGCCGTAGGCTGTCTAATTCCCCTGCCATGTTTTAGTTTGTTGTGGTGCTGTTTAAATCAGCATGGGAATTTAATTTTTCTTAATTAGATTCCCTTTGTTTTGTGATTATAAAATGGAATGATTAGTATTGAAAAATGTAATTTTACTTATATCATGGATTGGATTATAATACAGAAAAGATTAAGTGTCAAAGTTTCTTTAATTAAAATAAAAAATTGTTTTGTTAGGCTAAAATAAAATTCTAATAATATATAAATTTGTAAATTGAAGCAACCTGCAAATAGTACAGGAAGGTGTTTTTTACATAGTTAGCCGGAGGTTAAGTTGAAGCAAATATTAGTGGTTTCACACTGTATATTAAATAATGCAAGTAAGGTTGTAAGCTATAATGAGGAAGAGATAAGAGAAGAAGCATTAAACAGAGAAATACTATTACATTATATTATGGAAAATAATATTCAACTTATACAGCTGCCATGTCCAGAGCTTATGATGTACGGAAGCAGACGATGGGGGCATGTGAAGGAACAATTTATGCATTCCTTTTTTCGAAAACAATGTAGAGAAATGCTGGAACCTATCATATTACAATTAAAAGAGTATGCATCCTGTCCGGAACGCTTTCAATTAATGGCTGTAGTTGCTATCGATGGAAGTCCAAGCTGTGGACATAGCTTAACCTGCAAAGGAAATTGGGGTGGAGAATTTACTGGTCTTACTAATTTTGATGAAAAGATAAATAGCCTTTCTATAGTAGATGAAGCAGGAGTGTTTATGGAGGAATTACAGATACTGTTAGAAGCAGAAGAATTAGATATTCCAATCAAAGATTTAAGTAAAATTATTAACGAATTTACATGCCGCAAATCAGTAGAATGGAGAGAAAATGAAAAATTTAAAAACCTTTAAGATTGCAATCTGTGGACTTGCAATTGCAATTAATATTGTATTAGGCATTATGACTTCGATGCTCAAATTACCATTTTATTTGGATACCTTAGGAACCGTAGTTACAGCAGTATTAATGGGGCCGATTCCGGGAGTAATCGTAGGAGCATCAACAAATATTATTACAGGTTTTATTTATAACCTGCAGGACATCCCGTTTCTATTAGTAAACGTCGCTGTTGCACTGGTGAGTGGTTTTATTGCTAAAAAATATAGTTTCAATTTGATACCGGCGATAGTATGCGGTTTGATTTTAAGTGTTGTATGTCCATTAATAGGAACACCAATCGGCATCTTTATTTATGGAGGGCTAACCGGTACGGTATCGGATGTTATTGTTATGGCTTTAAAGAGTTCAGGCAGCAGTATCTTCGCAGCTTCTTTTATTGCCAAAATTGGCAATAACTTATTAGATAAAGTAGGTACTTGTCTTATTACATATTTGTTAATAAAAAACCTACCGGTTAGCATAAAAAATATGTTAAAGATTTATTCCAATAATAATTTGGAAGCAATCGCAAAATAAACCTATTGGAAATGTAATTTTATTATGGAAGAAAGAATAAACAAAAGGTTATACAAAAGAATAAACAAAAGATAAATATCCAGCCTGTCACAGAAGCTTATTTAAGGAGGAAATTAATATTATGGAATTTGAACCAAAGCTAATGAATACCGGTAAAAAATTCTTGGCGATTGATTCGCATACAATGGGAGAACCAACAAGAATTGTATTATCGGGATTTCCGGAACTAGATGGTAATACGATGATGGAAAAGAAAAAATTCCTTGAGGAGAAGTATGATCATTATCGTACCGCTTTAATGTTAGAGCCACGTGGGCATAGGGATATGTTTGGTGCGGTACTGACAAAACCGATCAGTGAAGAAGCTGATTTAGGCGTTATTTTCATGGACAGCGGCGGATACCTTAATATGTGCGGCCATGGTAGTATCGGTACAGCGACAGTTGCTGTGGAGGCTGGATTAGTAAAAGTGACCGAACCGTATACACCGGTTGTTCTTGAAGCTCCGGCAGGAATTATTCGAACAAATGTCAAGGTACATAACGGGAAAGCGGTTGAGGTTAGTATATTAAATGTTCCATCATTTCTATATAAAGAAAATCTTGTTATTGAACTTAAGGATTATGGGAAAATTCCAGTCGATATTTCCTTTGGCGGAAGTTTCTTTGCGTTGGTAAATTCAGAAAAAGTAGGGATGTCAATTATACAGAATAATCTGGAGAAGCTTACTGATTTTGGTATGAAACTACTGAATAAAATCAATAAGACAATTGAAATAAGCCATCCTTATCTCGATATTACGACAGTGGATCTGGTAGAAATATATGGTAAGGCAACGAATCCGAAAGCAGACCTTAAAAATGTAGTGATTTTTGGTGAAGCACAGGCTGACCGTTCTCCCTGTGGTACTGGAACCAGTGCGAAATTAGCGTATCTATATACGAAGGGCGAGCTGCAGCTTGGAGAGGAGTTTATCTATGAAAGTATTACTGGTTCTCTTTTTAAAGGAGAAGCCACGAAAGAAATCATAATCGATGGTAGAAAGGCAATTATTCCAAAGATAACAGGCAGTGCATATGTAACAGGTCAGAACAACCTGATTATTGATGATGAAGATCCACTTTCTTATGGTTTTCTAATGGGTAAAATGGTTGAGAAGTCAGTACAGTCTGATAAAAACCACATTGTTGCAATTGCTTGGGAGATGTTTTGGGAGAAAGGCTATGACAATGTGGAATTAAATGAAATAATGGAACAGAGCGGACTAATCAAGGAAGAATTTGAGAAGTATTTCACGAATAAAGAAGATATCCTGTATTCCTTATCAAATTTGTTTGATGAACGATATGCGGAACTTATGGTTGAGATGAATCCAAAGCTATCTAGTTACGAAAAGCTGGTTCTACTTAACAAAGAGTTATTTGATATGATTGAAAATAAAATTCCTATGAAGTTATTAGGGAATCTTTATTCCTCTCAAATGATAGATAATGGAGATAAACACCTTTTAGATAAGGAAAGACTTTATTATAAGCTGGTAAATCAGATTATGGAAGAAGGAAAACTCTCCGGAGAATTTAAGACAAATAGCTCCACAGATGAATTGGTTGAAGCTTATGCAATGCTGGAAAGAGGACTTTTATGTGACTGGTGTATTGGACAAAATCAAAAGAACCTTACAAAAAACAGCAATAAACTGATGCCTAATTTCCTGGCAGGGCTATTATACATACAGAAATAATGTGGTTCAAACCTTTTATAATAGCAGGATAAAGTTGTTGGCATAGCATTGGCAATAGTTTTTGTAATCTTGTTATTGCTTTGAAGTGCAAAGCTTGTTTTTAAATATAAAAAAAATGTTCTTCCCAATCAATAGGGGAGAACATCTTTTTTTATATAAAATACAATAACATTATTATTGCTATTATTTTCGTGAAGAATATAACAAAGTGAATTATGTTTGTCAATGCAAACCAATGAGCGGAAGATAGAAATATGGAATGACAGACATTATAAAAATGCTCTTGTAGAAATTAATTAGTCAAATTTACGAATTGGGTACAAATTATTGTAAACGATATAATTATATGGTAGTATAGATGAAGTTAATCATAAAGTTTGAATTAATAGTTGACATATTATGGGTATATGCATCAAAGGAGGTTATGGGATTTGAAATATTAAGAATTCAATGCCCGGATTGTCCGGATGTCGTAGATTTATGATACCTTATGAAAAAGAATAAATGAAAATATTAACCTTACATATTAATATAGATTATATTTAGCTAATTTGTTATTATTTGAATGTAAAGTATATATTTTTCAAATTGAAATAAAATAATCTATAAGGAGAAATGATATGGGTAACTTCTTTAATATTGACAATGGTTTTTTTGCATTTTTGAGTAAAGTTTGTGATATTTTATTTTTAAGCATTATATGGGTTGCATTCTGCATCCCGATTATTACAATAGGACCTGCGAATACTGCTTTATACTATGCCACAGTTAAGGTAATTCGAAGAGATCGCGGATATCTATTCCGTGAGTTTTTTAAATCTTTTCGAATGAATTTTAAACGTGCAGCA
>JAQUYQ010000051.1:0-4580 GCA_028691795.1 Herbinix sp. | reverse complement strand
CTTTTTGGAACTGATGTATTCAATGAGGCAACAATGAAAGAACGCCTCCCGAAAAAAACTTTTGCAGCTCTTAAAAATACACTAGAGAATGGCGAGGATTTAGATCCTAATGTAGCAGAAGTAGTAGCAAATGCTATGAAAGATTGGGCAATTGAACGTGGAGCAACTCATTATTCTCATTGGTTCCAGCCTATGACAGGTATTACTGCAGAAAAACATGATTCCTTTATAAACCCTACTCCAGATGGTAAAATAATTATGGAATTCTCTGGTAAAGAATTAATTAAAGGTGAGCCAGATGCATCATCTTTCCCATCCGGTGGCTTAAGGGCAACCTTTGAGGCAAGAGGATATACCGCATGGGATTGTACATCACCGGCTTTCTTGAGAGAGGATGCTGCAGGTGTTACTCTTTGTATTCCAACCGCTTTCTGTTCCTATACAGGTGAAGCCTTAGATATGAAAACTCCTCTTCTTCGATCTATGGAAGCAATTAGCACACAGGCTGTTCGTGTATTAAAATTATTTGGACACAATGAGGTAAGCAGAGTTTCCACTTCTGTTGGTCCTGAGCAGGAATATTTCATTGTTGATAAAGCAAAATATTTAAAGAGAGATGACCTTATCTTCACCGGAAGAACCTTATTTGGTTCAATGCCTCCTAAGGGACAGGAATTAGATGATCATTACTTTGGAAGTATAAAGGAAAGAATTGCAGCTTACATGAAGGAATTAAATATCGAGCTTTGGAAGCTTGGTGTAACTGCAAAAACTCAGCATAATGAAGTTGCACCTGCTCAGCATGAGTTAGCACCTATTTATGCTACTGCAAATATTGCAACTGACCACAATCAGTTAGTTATGGAAACTATGAAAAAGGTTGCTAACCGTCAGGGTCTTACCTGTTTACTTCATGAGAAGCCATTTGCAGGTGTAAATGGTTCCGGTAAACATAATAACTGGTCTATGGTTACTAATACAGGCAAGAATTTATTAGATCCTGGAAAGACACCTCACGAGAATATTCAGTTCCTCTTATTCTTGGCAGCAGTATTAAAAGCAGTTGATGTTCATGCAGATTTACTTCGAGTATCTGCAGCTAATCCTGGAAATGACCACAGATTAGGCGCAAACGAGGCTCCTCCGGCAATCATTTCTGTATTCTTAGGATCTCAATTAGAAGATGTTATTTCTCAGTTGATTGAAACTGGCGAAGCTAAGAGCAGTAAAGAAGGCGGTAAGATGAATATCGGTGTTCAGACACTTCCTCAGTTTGCTAAGGATGCTACTGATAGAAATCGTACATCACCATTTGCATTTACTGGTAATAAGTTTGAGTTTCGTATGGTTGCATCTTCCATGTCCATCGGACCTGCTAATACAATTTTAAATACAATTGTTGCTGATGTATTAAGTGAAATGTGTGATATGTTAGAAAAAGCTTCTAACTTTGATATAGCGGTACATGATTTAATCAAGAAGACATTTACGGATCATCAGAGAATTATATTCAATGGTAATGGCTATTCTGATGAATGGGTTGAAGAAGCAGCGAAAAGAGGTCTTCCGAACATTAAGTCTATGGTGGAAGCTATCCCTGCATATGTTACAGATAAAGCTGTTAAGATTTTTGAAAAACATGGTGTGTTCTCCGCTGTTGAGCTTCACTCCCGTGCAGAAATTCAGTATGAGGCATATGCAAAGGCAATCAATATTGAAGCTAAGACTATGATTTCCATGGTAAGTGTTAAATACATTCCTTCCGTAATTAATTACACTAAGAAACTTGCAGATTCTATCAATGCTGTTAAATCAGCAGTTGCAGATGCAGATGTAAGTGTTCAAACATCATTATTAAAAGAAGCATCCTCACTTCTTGCAAAAGCTCAAGCTGCATTAAAAGCATTACAAGAGGCTAATGATAAGGCTAATGCGATCGTTGAAGTAGCGGAAGCTGCTAAATTCTTTAGAGAAGTAGTAGTTCCTGCCATGGGCGATTTAAGAACACCTATTGATATTTTAGAGGAAATTGTTGAAAAAGAATTATGGCCTGTTCCGACATACGGAGATTTGTTATTCGAGGTATAATTAATATTAAATTAAGCATATAATAAACTTTATTAAATAGGAGCTGTCCTTATCAGAAAGGGCAGCTCCTATTGCTAATACGGAAAAATTTGCTTGACTTTTGTTTTGAATTCATATATATTTTGATTATCAAAATATTTGCCTTACAAAGCATATGCTTAGGAGAGAAGCAGATGAATGAAAAACTTGTTCAAATTAATAAGATGCTGGTGGAAGTTTACGATGATGTAAACCATATCGAAGAATATTCGATAAAGAGCGGTGCCTTCAGTGATTTATCTATAACAGAGATACATACTGTGGAGGCAGTGGGGTTATACGGATCGAAAACCATGTCCGAGGTTGCGGCTGAGCTTGAAATTACTACAGGAACTTTAACGACGGCAGTTGACAAATTAATTAAAAAAGGATATTTGGAACGCAGCCGAAGCAATACAGATCGAAGAATTGTCAATGTCAATCTTACAAAAAGAGGTAAGCTGGCATACCGAATTCATGAAAAATTTCATTTAGATATGGTAAAGGCGATTATGTTGGATTTTACTGCTGAAGAAGAGGAAATACTATTAACATCATTAAGTAAGTTAAATATGCATTTAAAAGTAATTTACAAAGGTTCACAGAAGGCATAAAACAAAAGCTTACTAGAGATAAGTAGTTTATAATATGTTATAAAGACAATTTGAAATATGAATTTCGTGAAAATTCATATCATCTTGCTCTATAGGAGGACTCAGTAATGAGACATGCAACAATCATCGGAACAGGAAGTTATTTGCCGGATAATATAATGACAAATGACGATATGGCAAGACTGGTGGAAACAAGTGACGAATGGATTACTTCCAGAACAGGAATTAAGGAGAGAAGAATTTCTACTGGTGAAACAACTTCTGATTTGGCATATGAAGCAGCGACCAGAGCACTAAGTAATGCTAATCTTGATGCTAAGAATTTAGATTTAATCATATGTGCTACAATATCACCTGACTCCTTCATGCCTTCGGTTGCTTGTATTGTACAGGAACGCTTAGGCGCAATTAATGCAGCTGCCTTTGATTTGACGGCAGCCTGTACGGGACTTATTTATGGTATGGCTATAGCAGCTTCCTTTATAGAAAGCGGTATGTTCCAGAACATTCTTGTTATCGGAGCAGAAACACTTTCAAAGACACTGGATTGGTCTGACCGTTCTACATGTGTTTTATTTGGAGATGGAGCAGGCGCAGTGATTTTATCAGCTTCAGATCAAAAGGAAGGAATTATGTCTATAACGCTTGCAAGCGACGGCAGCAAACAGGATTATTTATGTTTGCCTGCAATTCCTTTGTCAAATCCCTTTATTGAGAAGGGTGAGGACGTTATTAAGCCTTTTATTACAATGAAAGGGCAGGAAGTATTTAAGTTTGCAGTTCGCAGTATTACAGATATGATTAAGAAGCTACTTTCAAAGGCTAATCTTTCACATAATGATGTTAAGTATGTCATTGCTCATCAAGCAAATCAAAGAATAATTGAAGTGGCTGCGAAGACGTTAGGAATACCGAATGAGAAGTTTTTTATTAACTTAGATAAGTATGGGAATACTTCAGCGGCAACCATTGGAATAGCGCTTGATGAAATGGTACAAAAAGATATGCTGCAGCCGGGTGACCGTATTATTCTTATAGGTTTTGGGGGTGGAATGACGAGTGGGGCAATCCTGCTGGAGTGGAGTTAGAGGCTGGCGTAGTTATGTACATTTTTGTGATATGACAAATGAATTTTAGCGGCCTTTCCCGACTGTCGGGATGCTTTTTACAAGCCTCAGAGATTGCAGAAATCCGGCCATTGGACCGGCTTCCTGCATGAGTCTTGACAAAGCATGGGCCCCTCGGTCGGCCGGTCTCGCTAAAATTTATCTGCCATACCACAAAAATGGGATAACAGTTACGAAAAGAATTAAGACCTATGACAGCTTGAGGAATGACGAATTTAAGTTCAAAAGCTATATAGGATTTAGCAGCTTGAGGATGGACGGTTTTAAGTTCAAAAGTAATATGAGTTTAATAGCTTGAGGATGACTGATTTTAAGTTCAGAAGTAATACGGGATTAATAGCTTTAGGATAACCGATTTTTAATTCAAAAGCTATATGTGATTGACAGCTTAACGATGATCGGTTTTAAGTTCAAAAGTAATATGCGTTTAATAGCTTGAGGATGACTAATTTTAAATTCTATAATAATATAATACGTCTGGTTTACAGTAGATAAGTTGGTGATCTTTATAAAGTAGAGATATTGAATTAATTTTATTAATTGAATATTTCGCTCGTTTTTTACAAATCACTTATTGTGAGAATATTATTTAATAAGCTAAACCTAGAGGTTTAACCTCTTGGCAATATAACATTATGGAAGGTAAAACTTCCTGTCTAGGAGTATTAATACTCCGGACAAAATTTTAGGAGGTAAAACCTCCTGTATAAAAAATCTAGGAGAGTATATCACC
>JAQUYQ010000050.1 GCA_028691795.1 Herbinix sp. | reverse complement strand
ATCAGCTATGGAACAAAAGCCCCTTTTACATTTTATGGCGGATAATGCTATTTCACATTAACCTTAATATTATATTTTACGATCTTACCATCCTTATTAGATACCCGTATCTGGACATAGTCAGTACCCTTTGATTTTGCTGATACAATTGCCGAAGTTTTACCATTATTACCTGAAACTACTACGATTTTTTTCTTAGTGGTCTTCCAGACAATATCCTTTGGATCATATCCATTGCATTGTATGGTGAAGGTGTATTTATCACCAACTGACATCTTTGACTGGAAATCTGTAAAGGAAACGCTAGCATCTTTAACTTTAATCGTAGTTTGTAGCATCATGGACTTAGTGCCAATGAGAACATTTGCATAAATTGTTGCTGTTCCCTTTGATACAGCCTCTATAAGACCGGAATCAGATATAACTGCGACAGAATCTTTACTCGAATAATATTTGACATCACAGGTTGCTTTCCCTTTTGTAACAGCTGCACTGATTATAGAAGGTAGGTCAACAGATAACTGGGTTGAGTTATTACAAGTGCCATTTGCATAAATCGTTGAATTACTAACACTTAGGTTGATATCTGCCATAGCTGCATAAACCTCTTCACTAACAGGAACTGGAGTCGCACTCGCAGAAGGAGAAGGAGATGGAGTGGCTGTTGGAACTGGTATAGAGGTAGAGGTATGATTATTATGCGTGGACGGAACAACGGTAGGAGTAGTGGTCGGAGCAGCAGTCGGAGCAACAGTTGGAGCGGCAGTCGGAGCAACAGTTGGAGCGGCAGTTGGAGCAACGGTAGGAGTAGCTACTGCAGAGCCGGTATAAATCATTGCAAATGCGGAGAAACTGCTGATTTTAACTGTAATTGTAGTTGGGTCATTATCACAATCATATAATGTTTCTGTACTGAGTACACCGTTACCATTATCATGAATTTGGTAAATATAATAATTATCTTTGCCTAGGAAGGCAGCCGGAATATCAAATGTAACCATAATAGGGGAAGCCAGTGTGGTTTGAGCAATACCATCCTTAAGTAAAGTAAAATCAAGTACCAAAGCAACATTTCCATTTAGTTTATATGCACCATTATCAACTTCACCCTGCGTGCTTGAATCCATACTAGTCAAGGCAGATACATTTACAGAGAAAGTGCCATCTACAGAAGGTACCGGTAATCCTTGAATCAGTATATCTGGAACACCGCTATTAAGATTAATGTAAACTTGGCCATAGAGATATATAGTATCTGCCACTACAGCTGATTGGTCGACTTTTACAAAACCAAATCCAGATTTTGATGGGCTTTCAACAAGTATGTTATAAAATCCGCCAGGAATGTTAGTGAATTGATAAGCACCATTCGCATCTGTTTGTGTGGTTGCTATCAGTGAATTTCCTTGCTTAAGAGTAATGCTGCAGCCACTTGCCGCGGTAATAGTGGTATCTGCATTTACTATCAATGCACTGCCAGATATAGCTGCGACTATTTGCGATAAATCCGCTGTTGAATATGGGTTCCCTAAAACAATTTTATCTGTTGAAGCTAACTTAACTCCACCGATGGGATTGGCCAGCTGAACCGAATAGGAAGAGGCTGGATAAGTAATCACCTTTTGCGTTTCTCCATCAGCAAAAGGAACATTTATAGTCTGGAGGGTAGTATTATCACTGGAATAGAAGATGGCATCAGCAGAAACGTAGCCTGCTTTACCACCTGTTCTTGAAATGGTTATAGTATTATTGTTGTTATCAATAGCTGATATATTAAGTGAGCCATATAATACCTGTTTATCAGAAACACTTTTTGCCTTGATAAATACAGCGGTATCTAAAATGCCATCATTTTTATCAGCGACTGCCATACGGACCGTGGCAGTCTGATTTGGTGTTACTGTAGCATCTACGGATAATACAGTTGTTTCACCATTAAAAGAGAAATTATCCTCGGAGATTCTGTTTTCAGTAGAAACAGAGTTAGAGCTACCGGAAGTGACACCACGATAATATGCAGTATTTCTTTCGTGATTGATATTACCAATAGTTACCGTAGTTGCCCCATTGGTATCCGGAACAACTGCATAATTAGTGCCATTTACATTCAGAAGGAATTTATCCTGAAAAGAATTTATGTATTGTGGATATTCCTCGGAAGCCATTACATACTGGAAAGAAATTGTGTCTGACTTAGGAACAAAGGTAAACTCCAACATTGTGGGATCATTATAGGAATTCCCTTGCACGTCGGTTGCTTCCCAAAAACCTGTTAATGCATCTGCTAATGCAGTATTGGTATCTTTTTGTGAATAAACATTACCAAGGTCAGAAGAAAGAAAATTAGTTGCTCCGTAGCCGAAAACAAGATCGGTCCATTTCGTAGTATCCAGTGGATCAGGACTTGTATCAAAAATATTTCCGTTCGAAAGGATAATACCATCGCTGAAACCAATAATGTCTTCACCATTTTGCAAGGTACCAAAACTAGATTTTTCACCAAATAATTTCGCACTGGTTACGGTTATATCAGAACCTACCAGGGCCTGGGCAAGCGTCATAGCGATATCAGCATCTGTTGTTCCAACAACAGGTGTTGCAGATGCTTTGACAGAATCAGCAGCTTGAGCTGTTACTAAGTTAAAATTTACAAAGGATGTACAAACAAGAGTCATTGAGAGTAGATACGCGGTCAGTTTTTTATACTTTAGCATTTGAAGTTCCTCCCTTTACAAATTATTGATCTTTCATATGTTCTTTTGTAATAATCTGTAGATAGCTGAGATTGCCTCCTTTCAATCTGATTTAGGAATAAAATAAATGTATAAATCTACATAATTACTATAGTTTATGTTGGTGTTTATTTAGTATTACTAATTTGGGTGTCATAAGTCGATATTCTGTACGGTAAGGATTATATCAGTAGAAATAAGTCATAGATATTCCTTGTATTTATTCTTGTTCAATATATTTTCTGTCGATCCCAGAACATTATTCCTTGTATAATTATATACTCAAAACGGTTTCCAAAACATCCTCCAAAAAGGATGATATTTCTATTTAACCCCCCTGTCTATTTTAAAATGGGTCTCATAGAAAGGTAGATAACTAGAAGCGAGCACTAAAAATCTTTAAAACATTCATTGACCAAATCGGTTTATGAGAGTATACTGTTTTTATAAACCGATTTGGTTAGCAGAGTAAGGAGGGATTAAGATTATTGGAGAAATTTCATAATTTACCATTAGAAAAGCAAAGAACAATCATTAATGCTGCACTTGATGCCTTTGGTACGAATGGCTATAAGAAAACATCGGTAAACGATATAGCAAATGCAGCCGGAATATCGAAAGCAATGGTTTTTCACTACTTTGGTACCAAAAAAGATTTATATTTTTATCTGCTTAACTTTTGCAGTAATATAGTTATGGAAGAAATTAAAAATAAGTTTGACAACACTATAACGGATTTTTTTGAAAGAATAACAATGGCAACGACGATTAAAGTGGCTGTAATCAAAAAGTATCCTGCAACCTTGACATTTTTATATAGTGTCTATTACGAGACCAATGATGAGGTGATAGAAGGCCTAGCTTCTATGATGTCCCAGGGTGAAACCTTTCGAACAAATATTGTTTTTGAAGGTATGGATTATTCAAAGTTTAAAGATGGTGTCGATGTAAAGCTTGTCATGAAAATGCTAATGTGGATGAGCGAGGGCTTTATTAATCCTTCAAAAAGCCTTCAGGTAGAAGACCTCGATACTATAAGCAATGATTTCCACGAAAGCTTGAATCTGCTTAAGAATAATTTATATAAGGAGCAGTATCTATAACCATTATTTAAATCCGCATAGCTACCATTATAAAACAGAATAATAATTATTGGAGGATAAATGTATGAATGTAATTGAAATTAAAGATCTAACTAAGAATTACAGGAAATCAAGAGGTATTATTGATGTCAATCTTAATATAGAAGAGGGTGAGATATTTGGGTTCATCGGACCCAATGGAGCGGGTAAATCTACAACCATCCGTACTCTTCTGGGACTAATCTACCCTTCGAAGGGTACGGCTACAATTTTTGGGAAAAATTGCATTGAACACCCTGATATAAGAAAAGAACTTGGTTATCTTCCTTCCGAAGTATTCTATTATGATAATATGAGAGTGATTGATTTACTAAAATATTCCGCCAGTTTTTACAAAAAAGATTGTACAAAACGAATCAATGAACTTGCTGAGATCATGGATTTGGATTTAAAAAAGAAAATTGACGATCTTTCCTTTGGTAACAAAAAGAAAGTCGGAATCGTACAAGGCTTACTTCACGAGCCTAAATTAATCATTCTCGATGAGCCAACCAGTGGGCT
Source organism: Herbinix sp. (assembly GCA_028691795.1). Taxonomy (GTDB): domain Bacteria; phylum Bacillota; class Clostridia; order Lachnospirales; family Lachnospiraceae; genus Mobilitalea. The sequence continues at coordinate 11,732 of JAQUYQ010000050.1, read as the reverse complement.
GGATCCTCTAATGCAGCAAAAGTTTTTTGATCTTATTGCACAGGAAAACAGAAAAGGAGCTACCGTATTCTTCTCCTCACACATACTTAGCGAAGTTCAGAAAATGTGCAGCCGCGTAGCTTTCATTAAAGAAGGTAAAATTATAAAAACAGAAAAGATGAGTACCCTCCAAGAGAATAGTTACAAGAGATTCAGCATCGAAGCAAAATCTGCAATTAACAAAGAAGCATTTAATATGAATGGTGTAAGCAGCTTCGAATTGAAAAATAATACCGCTAACTTTATATTCAAGGGCAATATTAATTCCATCATGAAGAAAATCAGCGAAATTGAGCTCCGTAATATTTCCATCGAAGAGCCTGACCTTGAGGAAATATTTATGCATTACTATGCAAAGGAGGATTAAATTATATGAATATGTTCCTTTATGAAATGAAATCACTTAGAAAGTCTATGATCATATGGACTTTGAGTATGCTGGGGTTGGCTGCACTTTACCTATCCATATATCCCAGCATGGCAAAGGATGCTGAGGATTTTAAGAAACTGTTAGAAAGCTATCCTGAAGCCATCAGGGCTATGCTTGGAATTAATCTTGACTACATTGCATCTTTATTAGGATTTTACTCGATGATATTCTCATTTATTATCCTTTGCGGTGCCATTCAAGCAATGAATCTTGGAGTATCCATCCTTTCAAAGGAATCGCGTGAGCGGACAGCGGATTTTCTCCTTGTTAAGCCGGTATCACGTACTGCTATTGTAAGTGCAAAACTTCTGTCGGCATTAACCACAGTTGTAATAACTAATATTTTATTTATTTCATTAACAACGCTCATGGCAAACATAGCTAAAACAGAGGATTTCAGTGTAAAACTATTTATCATGATCAATTTAACTATGTTTTTTGTTCAAATCATATTTATTGCTATAGGAATGGTTGTTTCTGTATTTTTTAAAAAGATAAAAAATGTGCTTCCGATCTCCCTAGGTTTTGTTTTCGGTTTTTATATGATTGGTGCATTGCTGGTAACCGACAGCAGCGATAAAGTAGAACGTATTCTTTCACCCTTTAAGTATTTTGATATCACTTATATCATTCAAAAGGGCAATTATGAGCCACTTTACCTTATAATAGGTGCAGCCATCGTTATTGTATCGGTTTCAGTAAGTTATATCATCTATAACAAGAAAGATATCCATGCGGTAAGCTAAATTTGAAGGTGATGAGAACGTAGTGAGCATATGCAAGCTTGCTTGCATATGCGATTGGAGTGAAGAGATTATGGACGAAGTCCATAATCTAATAGAGGAGGTCCGTTTATGAATATTTTTATTAGAGAGTTGAAGGCTCACAGAAAAGCCCTGATCATATGGAGTATATGTATGGCATTATTGGTGCTTAGTGGTATGGGTAAGTATACAGCATATTCCTCGGGCGGTGCGAGCAGTGAAGTTTTTGATAAATTACCGAATACTATGAAAGTTATGTTAGGACTTAATGGCTTTGAAGTAACAAAGATTAGTGGTTTCTTTGCTTTTTTATTCCCTTATCTTGAAATTACCACAGCAATACATGCTGCTTTGTTGGGCAGTAGTATAATCGCTAAGGAGGAGAGGGATAAAACTACGGAGTTTTTAATCGCAAAGCCTGTATCAAGAAATACGATTATTACGTCTAAGCTTTTGGCAGCTTTGATTAATGTAATCATCATCAATCTGGTATCCTTACTTTCTTCTCTTGCTATCGTCTCATCCTTTAACACAGGAGAAGACATTACCGGAGAAATTCTGATATTACACCTGATTATGTTCATCGTTCAGTTAATTTTCTTAACCCTGGGAACTTTATTAGCCGCATGGTTGCGAAAGTCAAAAATATCGGGCTCATTAGTCGCAAATATAATCATCGTAGGATATATCATTTCAAAAGTTACTGATTTAGTAGATTATCTTAAGGCATTAAACATATTTTCACCCTTCAAGTATTTTAGTCTACAAAAGGCAGTAAATGAAAATGAAATCAGCATCTCTACTACGCTTCTCTGCCTTGCAGTGATTGCAGTTTTTACTGCTTGTACTTATTACTTTTACCAAAGACGGGATATGAATGTCTAGATTCTAAAGGCAGGGCAATTAACTTTCCATATAAAACAATAAGAGCATCAGCTTTTGATATGCTCCCCTTGTAGTAATACAAGGGGAGCATATCAAAAGCTGATGCTCTTATTTATACTGAATGAAATGAATTCAGTTTATATCTCACCAATTAAACTTTTTAAATTTATGCTCTCTTCAAAGGTAGGATCTAAAATGAGTGATTTTTCTATGTACTCCATAGATTTTTCAAATTCTTGCAAATTGTAATAGCAAAGTGCAATTTCATAATTTATTGCTGCATCTTCCCCATAAAATTCTAAGGAAGACTTAAATAATTTGATGGCATCATTATCATAACCATAATAAGCTAATAAGGAACCGAAACAAGAGGCTATATCTCCCTCTTCACCAATGGGGAAATAATGCTCCCAAACTTTATGTATTACGGCAATCAGTTCGTCTTTTGGAAAATCCTCTTCTTCAGCAATTCTTTCAAGTAAGGTGTTATAGAATTCAAGGAAGGTTCTAGCATCCCAAACAGTATATCTTAGGAAGGTAAGCAATTCTTTTGTTGTAAGAGACTTATTTTGAGGTACAACTGCTTTTTTTATAATATAAAAATCATCAGGACCTATGCTTTCGATAATCTCGCGATATGCCATTGCAGTTTCTATAAAATCATGGGAACGCTGACTTAGTAAAAACAAAGACATGGTTACATTTTCATGTTCATAGATACTGTGAATTGCTTTTCCACCAAGGCTCTTAAAATATAATTCCATTGCGTGAAAGTTAACAGTCAGGGATATGGACCCATGCTTTGATAAATACGGGTGATAATTTTTGTACATTGACGAGGCATTTCGGTATCCTTTATCAGTGGAAATCAGGATTATATCATCGTTAAACAGCTTTTTTAATCGATTAATACATCTTAAGGCAACGATCGGCAAGGAAAAGGCGGTATCCTCCAAACAGTCTTTATAGTACAGGAGGATTTCATTCATATTAGTTTCCTTGTAATATCCAGTACCCTGTATTTGCCTGTCTGTATAGTCATAGTCCAAACCTGCCAGTATGGATTTATCCTCCGGATCAATTTGCGTAACCTTAGAAGTAATTGTAATCAGGCCTTCAAAAAGCTCTTCTTTGTTTACATAGAAAGTATCTTGAGGAAGACTGTCAAAGGTATAATTAGCGAATAAGATGAGTGGGTTTTTAAGATTGCCTACACTCAGAACTTCACCACTATTTCTTAATCGAAGCTCTTCATCCCCAGACATGTCGAAGGTTGCACAGTCAAGTACTCCACTTTCAAAATAAGGCTTTAAAAAGCTGTGGTTCTGCCAGTAGGTGACGTTCCTCTCAGCAAGATCCGTTATTATGTATTTAAACTTTATCTCCTTTAATGATGAATTTTCAACAATATGTAAAAATCTTTTAAGAAAAGTATAAGTAAACCGACCTACACCTGCCGCAAGCTCCATGATGTAGATAGTAGTATTTTTATCAAAATCCATACTAGAAGAGATATCTCTGCAATATCCGAATACAGTTTTTGCATATAGGTTTGCTATATAGGGATTTGTTGTTATATATTGAGGTACAATTCCTTTAATCCATGCTTCTGGGCCTTGATTTGCATAGAAGTCGGTCTGCAATTTCCACAGCATGGATTGTGATAAGGGCTTTTCGGCTTCAAGTATAACTCCAGAATTATCTGAGGTTTTTGACTTATTGGCCCTTTTAATATTAACTTTTTTGATTTTCTGATCCAAAATAATTCCTCCTTATGACCTTATTACCTTACTCTTTCTCTATTTTAAATAATATCTATCTAATAAGTGTTTATTAAGCAACACTTCACTTGCTTCAGCATGCGATAAAAAATAGTTACCTGAACAGCCCCCAATAACATTTCGTATTTTCAAAACTGCTTCAGCCTGCAACGGAGTATTACAAGAAAAATGCCACTTACTCCTCCACCGACAATAGTTATTTCATACAAAATCGATTTCTTTCAAAAAACATACCTATATATTAGCAGAAATCTATTCTAATTACCAGAGTGGACATATTAAGGTATATAAAATTGGAGTTGTATGCAATAGTATCTGCAATTAGAATTTGCTATAATATATATAACATGATTAATATTAACTAAAAATGATGCAAAAATGATGCAAGGGATAGATAAAATACTAAATAGATTAATACTGAAATGGAGGTAATTTTGAGAATTTATCGAATTTTAATTGTTGAGGACGAGAAACCGATTTCTAATCTGATTAAAATAAGCCTATCTTCAGCTGGATATTTATGTAATACAGCTTTTGATGGACTGGAAGCGGCTGATACACTGGAAGATAACCGTTATGACTTAATTCTGCTGGATGTAATGTTACCAAAAGTAAACGGCTATGAATTAATGGAATACATAAGGTCCTATAAAACGCCAGTAATATTTCTTACAGCGAAGGGAAAAGTAGAAGAAAAGGTGAAAGGCTTGAAGTTGGGGGCAGAAGATTATATAACCAAGCCTTTTGAGATTTTAGAGTTGCTCGCAAGAGTAGAGACTATATTGAGACGTTATCACAAACAGGAAGAAGAATACAACCTAGAAGGTATCGTGATCAATACAAGTTCCTTCACCGTGAAAAGGGGAGAGGTTGAAATACTTCTGACACAAAAGGAATTTATGCTACTAATTCTTTTTGCGGAGAATAGGAATCTTGCGCTGTTTCGGGAACAAATTTACGAGAGAGTCTGGGGCGGTGAGTATACAGGAGACAGTAGAACGGTAGATCTTCATGTTCAGAGGTTAAGAAAAAAACTGGGTTGGCATAAACAAATTATAGCAGTTCAAAAAGTTGGATATCGATTGGAGATATAGATGAAATTTGCATGGAAGATATTTATTGCCACTTTTTTAATTGTATTGCTAGCATTAAGTCTTGGAGGTACACTTATGGTTTCGATATCCTTCTCGAGTTCGCTTAGAACGGAGAAGGAACGAATTGCTAATGATAACCGAATGATGATGACGGAGATTGCGACTCTAATTGGTAATTATAATAAAACCATCTTTAGAAATGAGAAGGACGCATTGAAAAGTGTATTGGCTTCCCTGAGTGATAATTGGGCTACGGATAATAAAAAATTCAGAATTATAGATGAGGCGGGAACTTCAATCCTTGAGAGTACCGGAATGGAGAAATTATCTAGGATGAAGCCAAATGGAACGGATACCTTGAGCTTTCAAATAGTCCAGACGGGGAAGAACTATTATATTCAAGCCATAACCTCCATGGAGCTTCGCGAACAAACAATTTGGATTGAAAACGGCAATGAAATATCTTCAGTTTTCATTACCCGTAGCGAACAAAAGGAACGTTTTCTCAAGATTATACTTATCGTTGGAGGTATATGTGCGGTACTGAATGGTATTTTTACCAGATGGTTAACTGGGCCAGTTACAGAGCTGACAAAGGCCACAAAAAGAATTACAGACGGTAATATGAGCATCAGAGTTCAGGTCAAATCCAGGGATGAGCTCGGAACATTGGCCAGCAATTTTAACGGTATGGCAGATGCATTGCAGGAGAAAATACAGGAACTGGAGGGATCGGCTAGAAAACAGGAGGATTTTGTGGGTAGCTTTGCCCATGAAATCAAAACACCACTTACATCGATTATCGGATATGCAGATCTGCTACGATCCAGAAAGCTGGATGATAATATGGTGTTTGAAGCTGCTAATTATATTTTTTCGGAAGGAAAGCGGTTGGAGGGTCTGTCAATTAAGTTGTTAGAATTATTGGTGGAGGGGAAACAGGAACCGGATTATAATATAATATTCCTAGGTGTTATGGTGAAAGAGGTACTAGAAGTATTACAGCCAGCTATACAAGAAAAGGCGATTGATATTACCCTTGATATTCCTGAGATGATGGTAAAAGCGGATAAGGATCTTATGAAGACGGTTATAATGAACCTTATTGATAATGCAAGAAAGGCCGTGGAGATGGGGGGGAGCATAAAGCTAGATGCTCGTATCGAGGATGAAAATGTTATATTAAACATCACAGATAATGGAAGAGGAATACCCAAAGATGATCTGAATAAGATAACTGAAGCCTTCTATACAGTTGATAAATCACGATCGAGAGTGGAAGGCGGCTCAGGGCTAGGACTTGCAATATGTACACAGATTTTGAAATTTCATCACGGAAAGTTAACATTTGAAAGTGAATTGGGATATGGTACAAGTGCTATTCTCGTTTGGAAAGGAGTAGTGAGATGAAAGCCAGATGGAACTATATTCGTTTTGGTGTTGGTTTAAGTATAATACTTTTTATGATATTTATATTACCATATATGTATTTTTTACTCCAGGACAGAAAGTTTATTAACATAGTGAAACAAATGAAGATTACGCCGGTGACAGTCAGTGGTGTCGGTGATATCGATATGAAACTAAGCGATAAGCTTGACTTGATTGGAGCTGATGATAAGGATGTCGAGCAGGTGGATCTAAAGATGGGTGAAATTTTTAGTCTTTATGAAGCCCGAAAGCAATGTGTTAAAGAACTTTGTAAGATTCCTGTTCTAGAAATGGATATCTATGGACCAATTAGAGACGAGATAAATATTACTCCTAAGCTTTTTATTGATACCCGAACTCCTTCGTATTCTATGATTGCTTGGACAGGTACAGTTACAATCAAAGATATTACTTACTGGGTTGCCCTTGACGAGAGAAGTAAAAAACTAATATCAATTCAGGTTACAGAGGGTAACGAAGAACTGAAGAAGGGAATACAGAAACAATTAGCGAACGAATGGAAAGAATATATTCAGTTTTTTTAAAGGGATACAAAAATGATGCAATGAGTGACTACAATAATTACATTATATATAACGGAGGATGAGTATGAAAAAGAGAATAATTACAGTATTATTAATCAGTTGCCTTGCACTATATGTGGCAGGATGTGGAACGAAAATTGAGGAGCCTACTGCGGGTACAGCAATTGAGGTTGAAACTGACGAACACTCGGAGAAATCTGGGGAAATGTCGTCAGAGATGGAACCAACAATTACCCCAGCACTAGCATCCGATAACGGTGATGGAGTGGACAATCAGATAATCATAAGTGCATCGGCAGCAGCCGAGATTGATATGGTTAATCTTCCAGAGGGAATTATAGGAATAAAGTCAGAAAGTAAGCCGAATAAGGCTTTACAACAATTAATCATTGATTATTACGAAATACCCAAAGATTTTTATGATACCACTAGATATTATTATAACTACGTAGATTTAAATAATGATGGTACTGACGAGATATTTGTTGTTGTAATTGGACCTTATACAAGCGGCACTGGTGGAAGTAGTGCTCTTTGGGTTATTGAAAGCGCAGGAGAATTACATGTGAATCAGGATTTTACAATTGTAAATACACCGGTTATTGTAAGTGATACAGTAACCAATGGTGCGAAAGAGCTCATCATACCTTATTATGGAGGCGGCGCAGAAAGCCAGTATTCCGTGTTGACTTGCAGCGACGGATTTTATCCAAGAGTAGCTGATGGAAAAATGATTGATTCTTTAAATGAAGTTACAGGAACAGCGATTATTGCAAATGATATGTTAAAAGAGGTAGAGGCAGGAATCTGGGGATTAAATTTGAAATCGGAATAATAGGTATAAATTAAGGCACTTACCATACCTGAAACAAGTATGGTAAGTGTTATTTTGTATAAGCGGAAAGCGGGAATCGAATACCTACAGAACAGGGTATCTTCTTATAAAATACTTGCCATATGGCTATGATGTGTTCGCCAAGTTGTGAAAACGTATAGTAAATATTCAGTTCTATCAGTATGTATAAATTACATCCTTTCAAACATCATAGCTGTTTTCCCGGATCTGTGTACAAAGGTTATATAATGCATATACACTCTGTATCTGTGCTCGATTTAAGACCGCCAAATGTTGTTCGATACTTGCAATAATGGTAGAAATTTTTTCCGTATCAGCAAAGCTCAATTCGTGCATTTCCTTACGGATTTGCCGGATGGCGTATTTCTCACCTCGTGCGCGCATAGCGAGTTTAAGTGCCTGTATCATTAAGATTTCATCAATATTTGTTTGTGTAAATGTTCGATAGTTGTTGGCTGCACACCGACTTGCCGATATAAGGCCGATTTTATCCCAATATCGAATTGTAGTAGGGATAATGCCTGTGAGCTTGCTTACTACATCAATCGTAAACTCTTTTGTCACAGTAGTTTTCTTCTTTTGCAAAAATCGTAGTTTGATCTGCTCGCAAACGGATTTATCATTCTGAAGTACAGCTTGCGCCTTATTTGTTATACTAGAATCATTTCATTACAAATTTTCGCCATTTCATGCATGAGACGAATTTTTAATAATATTTATGCTATAGTGAGTTTGTTGATGATCCATCTTCATTTTGGGCTGTTTGATATGTGGGATTTGTATATTCACCCGGTACAAAAAGTGATATATCCGAATAAGTTTCATTTTATGTAACAGTAATTAAGAAGAAGGAAAAATAAAAGCACCAGCATTTTATAATAGGAGGAAATGAAAATGAAACAATTATTTAGAAAAATAGCGATAGTACTTTGCCTTATCATGGTAGCCCCAACAATTTTAGGTTATATCCCCTTAGTAAATAGCGTTTCAGTTGCTGAAGCAGCTGCAAAAGCAACAATTGGCAATGAAAAAGCAACAATTGCTATTGCCAGTACGGAGTCTATCTATATCTACGATAGGAATAAGAAAGCAACTTATACATATAAATCATCAAACACAAAAGTAGCAACTGTTGATAAGAAGGGAACGATTAAAGGTGTTTCCGCTGGTACTGCAAAGATTACAGTAAGCCAGACACTAAACAAGAAGACTACCAAGGTTGGAACCCATACAGTAGTGGTAAAAGCAGCTCACTTGTATGAGACAAAAACAGTAATTGGAATCGGTAGTAGCTATTATCCTTATATGGAATATGTGAACTGTGCTGCAACATATACCATTACTTCATCGGATAAATCCATCCTATCAGTATCAGAAGACGGTTATTGTGTTGGATTAAAAGCAGGCAAAGCTAAACTTACGATTAAGGAGAAATATAAAAAGAAGACTACAAAAATCGGAACTGTTGAAGTGACGGTAGCTAGTGCTTCTATCAATGAATCTACCCAGAATATTACTATCGAAGTTGGCTCTCAGACTGACCCCACTCAGTTGATTTATATTGATAATCAAAACTATAATTATGATGCAAACGGTAATGGAGCAGTTTATACGTATACATCTGCGGATCCTTCAATTGCAAATATTCAAGAGGTATATGATGACTTCTGGGAAGAGTATAGTACCGGTCTTGTTGGTGTTGCAGCAGGAACGACTACGATTACGGTTACAGAGACTTATGCCGGCGTATCTACAATCGTAGGAACGGTTACAGTTACCGTTCAATAATTAAAGCAAATGAAGCAACAGATTAGCAGGGAGCAAAACTGATGATGAAAGTCAGTACGGCTCCCTGCTTTTTCATCATAACAGATCAGTGTGAGCAAAAGAGTACAATGAATAACTATGTGGTGAGGAGTCTGCAGTAGCAACTGCAAATGACCGATGTATATAGTGTGAAAAATTAATGATTTTTGTTACGCGAATTCGTGCCTGCGGTCCAAAGTTTGCAGGCTTTGATGAAAGGCATGGTTATTTATATGAATATTTTTCTTTCTAAAATGATCAAATCATATTATAATAGGAACATCGGTGCCAGTGCAGTATGAGTAGCGGTTATCCTATACTTTTGGGGAGGAAATTCCTTGACGAAACAGAAAAAGATAAAAAAACAGAAAAGTGAAAATGAACTGATTTTACCGATATATTTTATTCTGGCAGTGTTGCCGTTCATCACTCGAATGCTCCTGTATGACTGCGGCTTGTCAGGGTACACCTGGTGCTCTCAAAACGGCATAGTTACTGACTTTTTTACATATTATAAAAGTTACATCTTTGGACTGACGGCAATCATTGCCGGAATTCTTTTGGCCATTATGGTGCTGCTCTATCGTGAAAGCATTAAGAATATGCGTATCTTTATTCCAGCTGGTGTCTATCTGGTATGCGTGGTGCTTTCGACGATATTTTCAGTGGACAGGCATATATCGACGATTGGTGCAATGGCACATTTTGAAAATGTACTCGTACTTTTCGGATATGTTATTCTGTGCGTTTATGCCTATCAAACAGTCAAATTACAGGATGATTTTAAAAAGATACAGAAGGTGTTCTTAGTCTCAATTTTGCTGATGTGCGTGGTGGGTCTGTTACAGATGCTCGGACAAGATCCCATGACCTTGCGGTGGATACAGAAGATTATTATTCCCGCAAAATATCAACAGGAATATATAGGTGCGCTGAAAAGCGATACGGTTACCAATGCCGTATCGCTTACACTGTTCAATGCCAACTTTGCAGCAGTTTATCTGGTGATGGTGCTTGCCTTTTTTCTACCGGAGATCGTCAGCCTAATTTCTGAGAAGACACAGCCAAAGACAGACAAGAGCAGGTTTATGAAAAAGGTTGGAGCTCTTTTATTCCTCGGCATTTTATTTGTTTTGATAGTAAAGACTTATTCCAGAACCGCACTGGTTGCACTGCTGGTGCTGTTGTTACTGTTCGGATGGTTTTATCGGTATCAACTGAAGAAGCTGTGGCTGCCACTCATAATCGGACTTGCTGTAATGGTTGGCGTATTTGTCGGAGTAGATTCGATGAGTCAGTTCCGTTTCCTGACTAAGATTTCCTCAAGTGTTACGAATTTGTTCCGCAGTGAGAATTCGTACTCGCTCGATTCTATCTTGACCAATCAGTCAGATGTGGTAATTCAATATAATGGTGACACCCTGCATTTGGCTTTTGCGGATGCAGAGACAGAGCAATCGTCGCTCTGTTTCTACCAAGAAGATGGAAGCAACATTACGAATTTATATAATGCCGAGACTTCCACCCTCGACCTGCAACCTTTTCAGGATATGACCTTCACTGTAGCAAATGATGGTACGGATTCTTGCATTGTCGTAATCATTGAGGACATTACCTGGAGATTTTGTTATCAGATGGGTCAAGGATATGTCTATAGAAACGATTTTGGAAAGACAGATCAGCTGACAAAGATAGAGACCTTCGGATTCAAGAATCATGAAGATTTCGCCTCCGGCCGCGGATATATCTGGTCGAGATCACTACCTTTAATTAAGCAGTCACTGTTTATTGGTACCGGCCCGGACACCTTTCTGCTGATGTTCCCTCAGAATGATTATGTCGGGAAAGCGAATAACTGTAAGAACGCTTACACAATATTGGAGAAGCCGCATAACCTCTACCTTGGAATCGCTATTCAGACCGGAGTTGTGTCGCTCGTTGCATTCCTGTGCTTTTTTATACTGTATCTAAGGAATTCGGTAACATCCTACCGGAAGTTGGATGTCACGAATTATATGGACAGAGTGGGACTGGGCTGTCTCTTTGCCACAATAGTATATCTCGTGTGTGGATGCTTCATCGATTCCTCTCTGCAAACATC
>JAQUYQ010000227.1 GCA_028691795.1 Herbinix sp. | reverse complement strand
ATTCGACACCATTATTCTACTACAAAAAGGATGTGGATTCCTTATATTTTGGGCATTATTTGAAAGTTGTTTATTACAATATCGGATAAACTAAGGGTTTGTGGATAAAACTACGGAAACTCAAGTTTATTTTAGTATTGAGATTTTGCCAATTTTATGTTATAAATAGTAGTGTATAACATATTTAGGCTACAAAATGAATGGAGGTAATAATATGAAGAAATACGAATGTGCAGTTTGTGGTTATATTTATGATGAAGCAACAGGTGATCCGGATAGTGGAATCGCTCCTGGTACAAAGTGGGAAGATATCCCTGAGGATTGGGTTTGCCCTGTTTGTGGAGTAGGCAAGGATGAATTTAATGAAGCGTAATCAGTAAGAATATTTTTAGCTGCCTCGTCCAATGCTTTTTATAAGCTGGAGGGGCAGTTTTTTGTTATCTTAATATATATATTCCATTGACATAGTAGGGTATAGGAATTATGATATTACTATTGTTCGCTGATTGGCGATTTTTGAGGTGATTTGATGATATATCTTGATTATGCTGCGAATACCCCTGTGGATGCAGCGGTAATGAACAGTTTTGTGGAAGAAAGTAACCGTTATATAGCAAACCCGAATTCTTCCCATAGAATGGGTAAGGAAGCAAAAGAAAGATTTGATGATATAACAAAACGAATGGCGGAGCTTCTAGGAGTTGAGACATCAGAAATTATATATACCTCCGGTGCCAGTGAGGCAAATAATCTTGCTGTTAAGGGTTTGGTACAGGCGTATAAGCACAATGGAAAGCATATTATATCAACCTGCTTAGAGCACCCTTCTGTTAGTGGAGCATTAACCTATCTGCAATCCTTAGGTTATGAGATAGATTTAGTAGACATTACTAAAGATGGATTGATTGATCTTACACATTTAAAAGAGTTACTTCGTAAGGATACTGTTCTGGTATCGATATGTACCGTAGATAGTGAACTTGGAGTCAGGCAGCCGATTGATGAAATTGGTAAGCTGCTGGAAAACTATCCAAACTGTTACTTTCATACCGATGCTACTCAGGCAGTTGGAAAAATACCGGTCTCCTTTGAGCGTGTTGACTGTATGACTTTTACCCCCCACAAATTCTTTGGTTTAAACGGTTGCGGTATTTTGATAAAGAGGGAAAATGTAGTCCTTGAGCCATTAATTCATGGAGGTACAAGTACAACAATCTACCGAAGCGGTACTCCTGCTTTAGGTTTGGCAGCAGCGGCACTAAAAGCACTGGAGATTGCCTGCCATTATCAGGAGGAAAGGTATGATTATGTTAAGAAAATGAATGAGGAGCTTAACAAGCAACTGATTCAATATAAGAAAATAAGAATAAATAGTACAAAATATTCAGTACCGCATATTTTAAATGTTAGTGTGCAAGGAGTAAAAGCAGGATTATTCAGGGAAGCTTTAGAAGAGGAAGGAATATGTATATCGATTAAATCGGCCTGTTCTGCTGCTGGCTCCCCCTCCAGACCGGTATATGCAGTCTCAAAGGATAAAAAGAATGCATTGTGCTCCTGGAGAATTAGTATAAGCCATCGAACAACGGATGAAGAAATAAATTCTTTTTTGGAAGCATTTAAAAAATGTTATGAAAAGCTGGCAAATTAGTTTAGAATTTGATTGCGAAGTAAGAGAATTATTCAGGAAATTCTTATTGTATATAATAAAGATAATTAGAAAGTGATAAAATAAAATGGAACGTTATCAAGAAATTGAAAGAAGTATCATAAAAAAATTCCGTAAACCTCTATGGAAGAAGTTTATTAATGGTGTAAACGACTATCAATTAATTCAAGAAGGTGACAAAATTGCTGTTTGTATCTCAGGTGGCAAGGATTCCATGTTACTTGCAAAGCTTATGCAGGAGGTACAAAGACATGGCAAAATTCCCTTTACATTGGAATTTTTAGTGATGGACCCCGGTTATAATGAAATAAACAGGCAAACCATTATGAATAATGCAAAGCTTTTAGATATTCCTATTACGATATTTGAAACACAGATATTTGATATTGTGGCAGGAGTGGATGAATCTCCCTGCTATCTTTGTGCCAGAATGAGAAGGGGTTACCTGTACAAGCAGGCACAGGAACTCGGATGTAATAAGATAGCACTTGGACATCATTTTGATGATGTAATTGAGACGGTCTTGATGGGTATGCTTTACGGAGGTCAAATTCAAACCATGATGCCTAAGCTCCATAGCACAAACCATGCTGGTATGCAGCTGATTCGTCCAATGTATCTTGTAAAGGAAGCAGATATTCTCGCTTGGAAGCAGTACAATGACCTGCAGTTTATTCAATGTGCCTGTCGATTTACAGAAAATTGTACACTTTGTGATAATGGCGGTGGTGGTTCAAAACGTCAGGAAATGAAGGCATTAATTAAAAAATTCAGGCAGACGAATTCAAGTATTGATATGAATATTTTTCGAAGTATCCATGATGTGAATTTAAGCACGATTATCGGATATCATGATAAGGAAAAAGAGTATAATTTTCTGGATGATTATGATAAGAAGGGTGGTAATGTATGCTAAATCAATTTTCTAGAACCGAGCTGATGCTTGGGCAGGATGCTATGGATGTACTAAAGAATTCCAGAGTAGCAGTATTTGGAATTGGTGGCGTCGGAGGCTATACGGTAGAAGCACTTGCAAGGAGTGGCGTTGGCAGTCTAGACCTTATTGATGATGATAAAGTATGTCTTACAAATATCAACCGGCAAATTATAGCTACCAGAAAAACAGTAGGAAAATATAAAGTAGATGTTATGAAGGAACGCGTTTTGGAAATAAATCCAGATGCTAATGTTGTTACACATCAATGCTTTTACTCTGTCGAAAATGCTGATCAATTTGATTTTACACAATACGATTATATTGTAGATGCAATTGATACGGTATCAGCTAAGATTGAAATGATTCTGCGTGCTCAAGATAAGAGTATTCCGATCATCAGCTGTATGGGTGCGGGTAATAAGCTAGATCCAACACGATTTGAAGTTACAGATATATATAAAACATCAATATGTCCTCTTGCAAAAGTAATGAGAAAAGAATTAAAGGTAAGAGGTGTCAAAAAACTTAAGGTAGTTTATTCACAGGAGCCTGCCAGAAAACCTCTGGAGGATATGGCAATCAGCTGCAAAAGTCATTGTATCTGTCCGCCTGGAGCAGAGAGAAAATGTACGGTAAGACGTCAAATTCCCGGAAGCAATGCATTTGTACCTTCGGTAGCGGGATTAATTATTGCAGGTGAAGTGATTAAAGATCTTTGTGGAGTAAGATAATAAAAGATTAAGATAAGATAACAGAAAGGATGAAGCATATGGGTAAGATACTGACAAGAGAAGAAGCATGGGAATTGCTAACAGAATATAATAAGGACGAATTCCATTTAAAACATGCAAGAGTAGTGGA
>JAQUYQ010000226.1 GCA_028691795.1 Herbinix sp. | reverse complement strand
ATGGTACAGAAGAAATCCTGAGAGGGACGTTTGAAGGGATTATAGGCCATAAAATAGTTGGCGGTAACGGCTTTGGTTATGACCCTATTTTCTTTTTACCTGATTATAAATGTACATCAGCAGAATTATCACCAGAAAAGAAAAATGAATTAAGTCATAGAGGAAAAGCGCTTCGTGCAATGCGAAAAATCATAGAAGACAAAGGTTATATAAATCAAGAAGATAATGCTGAATAGGTGAATATATGAAGATATTAATCGTAAGTGATACACATGGTTATCATAAGAGTTTAGCGAGAGTACTTGAACGCGTAGAACCAATCGATATGCTGATACATCTTGGTGATGTAGAAGGTGGAGAAGATTATATTAGAGAATTAGCAAATTGTGAAGTTCACATGATTGCAGGAAATAATGATTTTTTTACAGATTTAGAAAAAGAAGAAGAGTTTTTTATTGGAAAATACAGAGTATTTATTACACATGGAAATTATTATTATGTGGCACTAGGACCAGAAAGAATCAGACAAGAAGCAATTGAAAGAAAATGCGATATTGTAATGTATGGTCATACACACAGACCCTTTATAGATATTGGCGATGAAGTAACTGTTATTAATCCAGGGAGTATATCTTATCCCCGCCAAGATGGCAGAAAAAAGAGCTTTATTATTATGGAAATTGACCGAAAAGGTGCGCCCCATTACACGCTTAATTATCTATAAAACACAAAAACAGAAAACGCAAAAAAAAACCTAGAAATATGTTGACAATACCGTGGCGTTATTATATAATAATTCTTGCGTCACGGAAAACGTGAGCATGGAAAATTAAATATTTCGGGGTGTGGCTCAGCTTGGCTAGAGCGCCTGGTTTGGGACCAGGAGGTCGCAGGTTCAAATCCTGTCACCCCGACTTTGCGGGTGTGGTTCAATGGTAGAACACTAGCCTTCCAAGCTAGATACGTGGGTTCGATTCCCATCACCCGCTTTCTTATAGCCATAATGGCAATGAGGAAAGTGGTTAAAAGAGTTGTGTGTTTGTAGCTCAGTCGGATAGAGCAACGGCCTTCTAAGCCGTGGGTCGTGGGTTCGAATCCCTCCAAGCACGTTCACGAGAACGACAAAGTCAAACTCGTAGTAATACGGTGGGTATAGCACAGTTGGTTAGCGCGCCAGATTGTGGTTCTGGAGGTCGTGGGTTCGAACCCCACTATCCACCTTACACTGAACACTTAGTAAGCAAATGCAGACGTAGTGGCAATAGTGTTATCATATATTGGGCTATCGCCAAGCGGTAAGGCACAGGACTTTGACTCCTGCATTCGCTGGTTCAAATCCAGCTAGCCCAGTTTGTAGTTCCAGTAGCTACATAGTAAAAAAGAAAATGGGATATTAGCTCAGTTGGTAGAGCACTTGACTTTTAATCAAGTTGTCCGGGGTTCGAATCCCCGATGTCTCACTAAACATGTGCAACATGTTTGACATGCGGATGTGGCGGAACTGGCAGACGCGCTAGACTTAGGATCTAGTGGGAGACCGTGCAGGTTCAATTCCTGTCATCCGCATTGAATGAAAATACCGATACCCTTTATTTGCAAAGGGTATCGGTATTTTTTTGTTAAGAAAAAGAAAATAGCAGAATTTGACCGCCCAAACCGGGACGGACAAATAAGCGTACCGTCAGGGACTATAAATGCTACAAGTAGTATAAAGGATTGACAATGAACCTTAATGAAGTCTTATCATCCGCAGTATTAAGCTCTGACTTTTTAGCTGTAGCAGCTATAGAAGTTGGGGCTTTTATGTTTTATAGTTAGAGGGTACTTTAAATAAAGGATGGAAGTAATTTCAACATATATAAGTAATTTGCGTAAAAAGGTAGATATTTGTGCAAAAGGAAAGTATAGTTGAAGTATAGGAATGTAGCGTTACACAATAGGTATAAAAATAAAATATAGTATATATTCTTTAGCCAACTATTAACTTATGAATAAGACTTGGAGGAAAAGGAAGTGATTGAAATGGAGGGAATAATAATCAATATTATCGTACTATTATCTGCCAGCACTATATCAAGCATACTGTTTGCTAAGTATAAGAATAAAATTCATTTTCGGGGAATATTCCAAGGAATAATAATAGGTTTTTTGGGAATATTAATAATGACGAATGCAATTTCTTCTTCTTCCGGTATGATATTTGACACTCGCTCCATTCTAGTAAGTACCCTTGCAATGTTTTTTGGAATTGTTTCTACGTGCATTGCTGTGTTCATAATAAGCTTTTATCGAATTATGATTGGAGGAACGGGAGCATTTGCAGGGATATTAATGACGATTGTGGTAGCCGTGATGGGAATATTGTGGAATCGGTTTCGATTGAGCGTAATAAAGAAAAATATATGGATTGAATTCTATGCATTTGGAATAGCAACCAATGTAATAGTACTTTTGTGTGCATTAACATTGCAACAAGGAATGACTTTAAAAGTATTGAAAGAGATAAGTGCCATAGTTCTGATTATATATCCAATCGTGATCGTGCTGATTTGCTCTATTATATTTAAGGGATTCCAAGCCGTTTGGGTTCAATCAGAGCCAAATAATAATAAACGGGGAAGAGAGCCTTTAAAAATAGAAACTATTAGCAATTATTTTATGAATAAATTTAATATGAAATTAGATCAACCAATAAATATGATAAACAAAAGTGTGGCAGCATTGAATGAAAGTGTACAAGCAAATAATACATATCTATATATGAATCAAGATGTTTTAGAGATTAATAAAACGAAGGAAGCACTGCAGAAAAAACAGATATTAATTATGTCTCTTTTGAATGTGATTCCAGACTTGGTTTTTTATAAAGATTGTGAAGGGGTTTATATGGGTTGCAATAAGGCCTTTGAAAAGTTTGTAGGAACCTCAGAGAATGAAATCGTGGGAAAGACAGATTTTGATTTGTTTGATAAGGAGGTGGCGACGAAGTTTCGAGTCATGGATGTGAAAATGATAAAGCAAAAAAGCAACCGAAGAAACGAAGAAACAGTTACCTATCCAGATGGAACACAAGTACGACTCGATACGCTTAAAACACCTTATTATGATTCACAAGGGAATACACTGGGACTTATTGGCGTAAGCAGGAATATTAGTGAACTGAAGTTAAAAGAGGCAAAAATCATTTATTTGAATTATCATGACAGTTTAACGGACTTATATAACCATACATTTTTTGATAAAGAGATGCGACGCATAAACGCGAGAGGACAAGTTCCAGTATCTATTATTATTGGGGATCTCAATGGTTTGAAACTCATCAATGATGTATTTGGATATGTGGAGGGAGATAGGGTTCTGAAAGAAACCGCAAAAATATTTCGCAATTGTTGTCACATGACAGATGTTATTGCGCGAACTGAGGGAGATGAATTTAAAGTATTGCTTCCAGGTGTCAATGCAACTTATGCAAAAACTATTTTAAAAAGCATA
>JAQUYQ010000225.1 GCA_028691795.1 Herbinix sp. | reverse complement strand
AGGACTTGCAGCACTTGGACTTTTAGCACCTGTTTATATGATTTTTAATGTATTTGATCTTGGAATGGCGATTGGAGGTTCGGTTCACTATACGAAGCTGCTTGGCGAGGGAAAAGCAAAGGAGGGGGTAGGCAGCTTTAACCAAATGCTGCAAGCTTCTCTTTTTTTAAGTCTTTTGATGGCTATTTTTGGAAGGCTATTTCTGCCACAGATTATGATGATACTCGGTACAAATCCGTCTGATGGTGTTCTTTACGAAGCTGCCCGGTCATATGCAGGTATTCTTATCCTGGCGGCACCGCTTTTCTTTCTGAATTTTATGTTATACTTTTATGTACGATGTGATGATAATCAAAAACTGGCCAGTGTCGGATTGATTATCGGAAATGTTGTTGATATCTTATTAAATTTCATTTTTGTAATTATATTAAATAAGGGAGTAGAGGGCGCGGTTTTTGCAACAGTAATCGGTAAGGCGTTAGCAATCTGCATATACCTTCCACATTTATTCTTTAAGTCCACAATCATTCGTTTAAAATATGTAAAACCGAATATTAAGCTGATATGGAACAATTTTAAGAATGGTTTTTCTACCTCATCACAATATATATTTCAGTTCCTGCTTTTCCTGATTATTAACAATCTACTTATACGCTTAGGTGGTGAGAACACATTAGCAATATTTAATGTGGTTATTAATGTTTCCTATGTTCTGATTGCTTTATATGATGGTATGGGTTCTATTATCCAACCGTTAGTAGGAACTTTTTACGGTGAGAAGAACAAGAAGGCCGAAATATTCACACTTATTCTTGGACTAAAATGGGGAATTGCCTTAGGTACATTGATGGCACTGTTAATCGGAATATTTGCAGGCCCCATCGGTACAACATTTGGACTTAATGTAGAATCACTTACTATTGGGACCAAGGCTTTACGTCTGTATTGTATCAGTACTATCATTGGTGGCATTTCCGTCATGATGAGTTATTATTACCAGGCAGTCGGAGAAGGCAAATTGGTATTTTTGATTAACTTTCTTAGAACCTTTGCAGTATATCTGACATTTGGACTATTGTTTTGCACCTTCGGAATTAAGTTCTTCTGGTGGACATTTCCTGCTACGGAGGCAGTATCTCTTATCCTATGGTTATTATGGAAAAGTTATCAGAATAAAAGGAAATGCGATCATTTAGAGAGTATGTTTGATGAAAGCAGGATCTTATGTAAAACAGTTGAAAAAAATGAAGATTTTAGTAGATTAACCGCCGAAGCACAAGAGTTTTGCAACAAGTGGAGCGCAAGTTTCTCGCAGCGATATTATGTAAATCTGACAGTGGAAGAGTTATGTCAGGCTATCATCTTGAATGGCTTTGCCAGTATGGAGGGTGGATATATTGAGCTTACACTGATTGCAAATGAAGATAATAGCTTTGAGCTGCATATCAGAGATAACGCCACAGAACTGAATCTGTTTGATTTACATACCAAAAAAATTAACAGAGATAACGAGGAAGGGTTGGACAGCATCGGATTACTTATGGTGAAAAATAGAGCAAAGGAAATCTTTTATCGCCGTTATCAAGGCTTTAATACAATCACTGTAAAGGTGTAGACATTTCTTGTTGTAAAGGTATAGATGTCTGATAAAGCTCCGTTTATCTATATACACATATAAAAGGTAGTAATCTACTATTAGGGGGATGATGTGATGGATTGTTATATTACTTGGGCGTCGGAAAAAATGGAACTGTCAGAAGAAAAGTTGGATGATCAAAGACTTTGTCAGCAATTAAAAGAAATCTGGAAAGAGAGTTTCAAGGATTCAGAGGAATACATTGAGTTCTTTTTAAAGAATCGCTTCGTACCTCAACAAACAGTAATTGCAATCAGTAATAATAAGGTTGTCGGAGCTACTTATCTGCTGCCCGCAGAAATTGATATGGGATATGGTAGTATTCCGGTATTGTTCGGATACGCATTAGGAAGTTTAAAAGAATATAGGGGACAAGGAATAAGTAAACATATACTGGATTTTATTTTTCAATATTGTGATGCTAATCATTATGTTTTCACTTTCTATCCAGCCAATGAAAAACTTGTGGCTTACTATGAAAGCATTGGCTTAACAAAAGTCGGTAATATAAAAAAATTTCATTTTATTAATAACCATAAGGTAATGGTGGAGAAGGTATTTCTAGCTGATATTGCTTCAGAAGAATATGCAAAGCTTAGAAACAATTTTTTTGCTGGTGTAGGTTATTTAAAATGGGATGATGCGGCAATTAATTATGCAATTTTAGAAAATTGTTTTTGCGGGGGTTTTTGTAAAAAGCTTATCTATAAGTCAAACGAATACATTTTAATAGGTAGAATAGAAGACAATAAGTTGATTATAACCGAAGCAAATATTCCTGATCACCTGCTGACGGATTTAATGCAAGCACTTGCAATACATTTCGAAGTCGATGAGGTAATCGCCTTTTTACCTGCTGGTAGTGATGTGGAGAGTATGGTCATACCTTGGGTAATGGGTTATAAAGCGCAAATCTTACAAAACGGATATTGCAATTTGTTGTTGAACTAACAGACTCAAAAGACAAAGCTTTGCCTGATTAGAATATAAAAACTTATTTATAAAATGAGTAAAATTATAAGAAAGGCGTTGGAATGTATGAAAAAAATTTCATTAAAAGTCAAATCTATTGTTACTATGATGTTATTTGCGGCACTTCTCTCAATGATAGGGATTGTTATTAGCTACAGCGTGTATAGTAACACGATGGACGAACATTATAAAACATATGCAATGAATATTGCGAAAGCGGCGGCTTCACAGATGAATGGGGATAAAATAAGTGAATATATTAAGAAGGTGGAAGCACTTGATTGTGAAGCCGAGGATTACTATGATTCTCTTCTAAATATAAAAGATGATAGTTATTATGACATGTTGAATATACTTTTTGATTTAAAGGAAAGCCTTAATGCATTATATCTCTATGTTGAGAAGGTTTCAGCTGAGAATGTGATATATATCCTTGATGCTGATCAAGAAGGCTCAGCGTGTGAGCTGGGTAAAACTTATCCGGTTGCAGGAGACAATCATAAGTATCTGAATTCCCTTGAAAAGGGGGTCCCTGCATTTATTACAAATACAAAAGATTTCGGTTGGCTTTGTACAGCGGGTGCTCCGATCTTTGATAGTAACGGAAAGGTTGTTGCACTTGCTTTTACGGATATTTCTATTGAAAAAATAATGGCAGACAGATATCAGTTTCTTCTATTTATCTGCTTTTCCCTTATTATTACAGCTGCGTTAGCAACAACAATTATCATTTTATTCATTAATAAATATGTCATATCCCATATTAATTCACTTTCGGCTGCAGCAAGTCAATTTGTCTATGATAAAGATATCAATGACATGGAGATTGTTAAAGAATCCACTATATCCAAACTTGATATACATACCGGAGATGAAATTGAAAAGCTATCCGAAGCAATAAAAA
>JAQUYQ010000224.1 GCA_028691795.1 Herbinix sp. | reverse complement strand
CGTATTCATTTACCTTACGGCGTACAAATTTTAAGCCGTCCTCATAATAGATATGAACTCTCGGGTCCTCTAGACTGCAAGCGGTCTGGGGAAGATATTCCTTGCAGGCCTCTACCACTAAAGAATCAATCTCAACCATATCAATGTGCTCAATTGTTTTGTATCTGGTAAGCTCTCTAATGGTACCGCCATCACCAGCACCAATGACAAGTACCTTCTTAATATCTAAATTAGTTGCCATCGGAACATGGACAATCATATCATGATAGATAAATTCATCCTTTTCCGTAACCATCAGACAACCGTCTAAGGTTAAAGCACGTCCAAACTCAACCGTATCCAGAATATCTATTTGCTGAAAAGCACTTTGCCTGCAAAATAATTGTTCCTTTACCTTCAATGAAAATCTAACATGCTCTGTATGATGTTCTGTATACCATAATTCCATATGCAAACACCTTATCCTTTCAAAAATCTATAATATTTAAATTCTCAATCTTCATATCCTTTGGACCGGTAATGGAACTTCCCTTTTCCTTCGCATAAATTATATATTCTATAATGTCCTTCGTAATGCGCTCTCCCGGGGCCAGTATCGGAATACCCGGCGGGTAGCACATAACAAATTCACCGATAATATGGCCAATTCCATCTTTTAATGCAACCGACTTCTTATCATGGTAAAATGCCTTCTGCGGCGTAACTACCACCTCCGGATCGATATATTCATGGTTTAACATACCAACCTTATCTTTTCCGTAAAGACGTTTAATTTCAGACAAAGCGGATATTAAACGTTCAATTTCAAAAGGCCGGTCTCCGGCTGAAACAATTGCAAGGATGTTACCAATATCTCCAAATTCTATTTGAATGTCATATTCGTCACGAAGCAAATCATATACTTCAACACCGGCCAAACCAATATCGCCAGTATGGATGGATAACTTGGTCCGATCAAAATCATAGATGGTATCCCCATTGATTAATTCCGTAGAAAATGCATAATATCCACCGGATTTATTGATTTCTTTTCTTGCATACTCAGCAAGATCTATTGTTTTGGCAACAATCTCTTTGCCATTAAGCGCCATATTCTTTCTTGCCAAATCCAACGAAGTTAGAAGCAGGTAGGAACCACTTGTCGTTTGGGTAAGGTTAATAATCTGCCTCACATAACCGGGGTCAATATCATTTTTACATAGTAATAAGGAGCTTTGTGTAAGTGATCCTCCTGTTTTATGCATGCTGACGGCAGCCATATCTGCTCCTGCAGCCATTGCACTAATCGGAAGATTCTCTCCAAAGTAAAAGTGTGTTCCGTGTGCTTCGTCAACAAGCACCTTCATTCCAAATTGATGAGCAAGAATAACAATTTCCTGAAGATTAGAACAAATACCATAATAGGTAGGATTATTTACAAGAATTGCTTTTGCATCGGGATTTTCCTTTATTGCAACCTTTATATCTTCTACTGACATTCCCAGTGGTATTCCCAAATTATGATTAACACCGGGATTAACATAAACCGGTATTGCTCCGCATACAACTAAAGCATTAATCGAACTGCGATGTACATTACGGGGCATGATGATTTTTTCTCCTGCTTTACAGGTAGACATAATCATTGCCTGCACTGCAGCGGTTGTCCCATTTACCATAAAAAAAGCTGCATCTGCACCAAACGCCTCAGCGGCCAGTTCTTCAGCAGCTTTTATTACAGAAATTGGATGAATTAGATTATCCAAAGGTTTCATGGAATTGACATCTACTTTCATACAGTCAATTCCTAAGAAATCTGTTAGCTCAGGGTTTCCTCTGCCGCCCTTATGACCCGGAACATCAAACGGCACCACACGATTTTTCTTATGTTTTAATAATGCTTCATGAACGGGTGCATTCTGTTGTGTATAGTTCATAAATACCTCCATCCCGCCTAGTAAATATTCATACCGCTGAATATTTCGATCATTTCCTTGCGCAGACTGTTCGTAATATCAAGTCTTTGCTTTGGAGGCAGTTCGTATACATCTTTATTAAAGAGATAATTCTGTAATTCAATTTCTTTAATCAGCATTTTGGTATGAAAAATATTAGACTGATATACATTTACATCAATCGCATCATATCTAGTCAAGGTATCGTCATCAATATAATCCTGGATTGACGTTATATCATGGTCTATAAAGTATTTCATACCATGCAGATCACGAGTAAAACCTCTTACACGGTAATCTATCGTTATAATATCGGAATCAAAGCTTCCAATCAGATAATCTAAGGCATTCAAAGGGGAAATCTCTCCGCAGGTTGATACATCAATATCTACACGGAAGGTAGAAATCGAGTTATCAGGGTGATGCTCAGGGAAGGTATGAACGGTAACATGGCTTTTATCAAGATGGGCATGAACCGAATCTCTCGAGGTACTGAATACTTTTCCCTGATTACAGGATTCATCAATATAATCCGAAGATAAGGATCCCTCAGCAATTAGAATATTAACGGAGGCACCCTGCGGATCATAATCTTGTTTCGATATATTTAGAATGTGTGCACCGATCATTTCGGTAACATCTACTAAGATCTTTGTTAATCGTTCAGAATTATATTGTTCATCAATATAAGCGATATAATCCTTCTGTTCTCTCTCACTTTTTGCATAGCAAACATCATAAATGTTGAAGCTAAGAGTTTTTGTGAGGTTGTTAAAGCCATATAAAGTAAGCTTTTTCTCCAACCCAAACATCACAACCTTTCTTTTCTTTATGTATCTTTCCATTATCAAGTAATATTATTTATCAGAAATGCAATTTTTTCTGTTAAGCTAAATTATAAAAATAAAATAGCGATATTATCTAACAGCATGGACTATTATATACAAATGTATTCAAACATGCAAGCATTTTTTTTACTATTTGTAAACCATGAGTTTAGTATTACTGTCACTTTTAACACATAAATAGATTAGTCGAAAAAAAGTAGGAATTCTCCATGCTTTCGGGAGATAATTCCTACTTATATAGATAAGTGTAACACGAGTGATAAAGCCACAGGTTATGAGCTTTCTAATCAGTTTTATTCATAAAAAGATAAACTGTTCATCATGTTTATATGGTAAAATTCTGATATTTCTATAATTAGTTTGCTTATGCGTGGATACTAATTATTTTTTATCCAATATAATTTCCCTTCCATATGCCGCCATCGAAAATATCTTTTCTGCTTCTTCTATCGGCAACCCACGAATTATCATATTCTTTAAATCAGCTTCTCCAATATTACAATTATATAAGGTATACAGATATTGTATTGCCTGTGGTAAAAAGCCCAGCAGTCTTGCACCTATGGTATCGGCAGCTACCGGGTCCGTTGAAGCAATGATCAATCCTTTTGTATCTACTGCTATTCCATCACTAGGTCCTGTTCCAATCATCGTTTTATCCGCACTGATAATTGCCAGATCAATCGGTAACTTTTTAGCCATCGCTGCTATAAATCCATGTAAATCCTTATGAATTCC
>JAQUYQ010000049.1 GCA_028691795.1 Herbinix sp. | reverse complement strand
ATACTTCCAATACAATCATAGTTATATTTTTGATAGGAGGAGGGATTTTCTCTCATATATTCTAAGGAAGTCAAAACCTTAAAGGTAGAACCGGGTGGATATAATCCCTGAGTTGCCCGGTTAATTAAAGGTGACTCGGTATCTTCATCTGCAATCAACTCATCCCATATGGCATCTACTTCATTTGGATCATAGGAAGGGTTTGATACCATAGCAAGAATTTTTCCGGTAGAAGGTTCCATTACTACGACTGCACCACGGTAGTCTCCCAACGCATCATAAGCCACTTGCGCAAGTTCGGTATCCAAAGTAGTTACCACATTATCTCCCAGGCTCTTCTCTCCAATCAGATCGTTATACATAATTTCGAAAGAATTAATATTAGAGGTTAATAGGCGGATATCTTCTGCTTCTTCAATTCCTGTTTTCCCCTTTGAAAATCTACCAATGATATGGGCAAATACCTCGCCGTAAGGATACTCTCTGGTCTCATTACCTTCCTCGTAAATCAGAGTTTTAGCAAGAACCTCACCGTCATTGGATAGGATTTCACCTCGAACTACTCTCTGAGCAAGAATTTCCTGACGATTATTATAGCTGTTGTTAATAACCTCATCACTTCTAAAAATGATGAAATAAGCAAAGTATCCCATCATAAGTACAAACAACCCCAGGAATATATATATAATATTGAACGCTGATTTTTTCGGATCTTTTTTTGCATTTTCTTTCATTGTATTTCCTCCGTTTCATGCTACAGAGAGTAACCAATTTCCTTCATATCAATTGAATTTTATAATTCAATTTTGTAAATTTATTCTATTTACAATTTACTTTTTGAACTTATTATTTTTTAATAACTCAATTTGTGAATTTATACTGTTTATAATTTACAATGTGTATTTATATTTTATAATTTATTTTGTGTATTTACATTTTTATGTTCCACTTTTTGAACTATACTTTTTTAAGTTTCATTTTGTAGCTGCTTTTTTTTGCACTTTACCTTTCATATAAATGCCCTGAAGTATCATAAACATTATAATTGTTGTCAAAACAGAGCTTCCTCCCTGACTAATGAGCGGAAGGGTTACACCGGTCGATGGTATGAATTTGATAACTCCACCGATGGATAATATCACCTGAAAAGCAAACATTACCGAAAATCCTACGGTCAAGAGCCGATAAAAAATATCCTCCTGGTTAAGTGCTATATTAACAATCATAACAAAACAGCTTGCATAAATCAGAATAATGCAAATAGCAAATAATCCTCCCAGTTCTTCCGATATTGCGGAGAAGATAAAGTCACTTTCAACAACCGGTATATCTGTTGGGAGCCCGCGGTTTATTCCCATCCCAAACCAGCCACCGGTACCAATTGCAAATAAGGATTGGGTTATCTGATATCCTTCTTTATCAATATAACGAAAGGGATCCTGCCAGGCCATAACACGTACTCTGACATGATAAAACAGTTTGTATGCGATAAAAGCTGCAAAACTTCCACCAAGCAAACCGGAAAATAAATAAAGAGGTCTTGAAGTAGCAGCATAGAGTACAAAAATATACGTAACAAAGAAAATAAGAGCTCCACCCAAATCCTTTTGAAAAACCAGGATTAAAACATTAACTCCTGCCATCGCTGAGATGAAACAAAGTTGTCTAAAATTAATTTCCTCCCGAAGTAAGGAAGCAATGCTGAATACAAATAAGAGCTTAACAAATTCGGAAGGCTGGATACTAACCCCATATATTACCAGCC
The DNA here is from genome assembly GCA_028691795.1 of Herbinix sp. Taxonomy (GTDB): domain Bacteria; phylum Bacillota; class Clostridia; order Lachnospirales; family Lachnospiraceae; genus Mobilitalea. Next base: position 14,866 of record JAQUYQ010000049.1, on the reverse strand, counting down.
AGTTTGTAGCACCAAAGCTTGTTTTACCTGCAATTAATACAATTACTAATATGCCAATTCCAATTACTCCATAAATCCACCCAAATTTCTTGATATACTGTAATTTCATAATCAAATAAGGAATAATCAGACAGACAAGAAAAGAGCAGCCAACAATAATAACCTGTCTGACTGCATCATCATAAGATAATCGTGTCAGTACAATAAAACTTACAGCAAGTAGCATCAGCATATTTCTTAATAAAAGCTTGGAAAACTTAGGGTAAAATATCCGGTTAAGAGCAAGTACAAGAACAAACATAAGCACTTCACCCAAATATAAAATTACAAGCTTCCTACTTTGAATCTGTAAAAGGAGGGTTGCATTGCCTATAAAGTGAATAATAAATATGATCGCTGTCAGCATGTTATAAGCCTTAAATTGCTGTATTCTATTCTTATAACTGAATACTTTAAAGCTATAATAAGTATAGATTCCAATCAACAGTATCATCAAATATTGAATTAACTCAACAATCAAGCTCATTATTTCACCCTCCTTTTCTATTATGGACTGCGTCCATAATCTCTTCACTCCGATCGCGTATGCAAGCTAGCTTGCATATGCTCACTACGTTCTCATCATATTATGGACTGCGTCCATAATCTCTTCACTCCGATCGCGTATGCAAGCTAGCTTGCATATGCTCACTACGTTCTCATCATATTAGTAATTTGTTATATCCTATTCAACTCCACGTTTAAAATGCCCTGTTGTATAATCACTAAGTTCCGCTACATCTTTTGCTTCATACCGGTACGTATCAATAAAGGTTTTTATAATCTGTTTCATCTGAGCTGCTGTCTCAATACTAAAATCTAATCGGATATTTTTGGGTTTCAATCCGATTATCTCAGACTCCTGTTTATGCAATGCAAGCGCCTGTCCGTTATATATCATATTATAACACCCACTGCAATTCGTTTGCACAAAGAATTTCTTACCGAGGCGGTCCGTCAGATAACCGGTATGGTTCTGCCTGCATTTTTTGCAATCTCCCGTACTCTCAAAGAGGCATTGAGCCGAAACCATAAGAGGAAGATAGCCATACACCACCATGTCACAGTCTTCCATCCCCAGGAGCTTTAGCTCTTGATGGTTTAACTCAACCGGAGCAGTAAAATGGGTGATTCCCTTTTCATTCCAAAAATGTTTAGCCTCTTTATTATAAATATACAAATTATAATTTAAGATAATTTCTTTCCCTGGTTTACCATCTATCAATAACGATTTAAGCAAGGAAATCTCTTCAAAATTTTTTACAACAAATCCGGTTATCCATTTATTATCTATTATCTCACATAATTCCTTTTCTAATCTAACATATAGGGAAAGCCTGCAGATATGAGGTAAGATGAGATAAAAATTCTTTCCGGCTTTTCCTGCAGTTTCAGCCATTTCAGGCAGATGATTATCTTCCAACCGATCATAATCTACAAACACCGAGGTAATTTCGTTAAAATGCATTACCGCCTCGAATTGTTGTGCTGTCTGAACGGATACTGTAATTCCAAAGCTATTTCTTGCTTGCTCCTGTCCATATGAATCAGATAAATATGCATTAGAGGAAATAGCCTTCTCTGAAATGTCTGGTTTACCGGTAAGTGCTTCTCCTGAATTATTCCCATCCATTATTCCCTGCGAATTATTTCTTCTCCGATATTGTCTAGCAACTTCTACCTCCAATTTATTCATGGCATCACGGCGGATTTCATTCAGCCATGCAACCGGTACAAAGATATTATCATCTGCATCAACTGTCAATTCCTCAAAGAAGTATAATGTATCACCTGTTTTTAAAATGGGAGCAGTCAGCTTCTCCTTTGACATCGGCTGCTTGATTGCTTCCTGAACGACATCCTGGTAAACAGTAACACAAAACTCATGAAACGATATAGAAAGTGTGAGCTTTTCTCCAAGCTTTGCTGTCAAATGGCCATGTATCCCCTGTTTCTGATCCTCTGCCAGGTACTTCTTTGCAAGGTATTCCAATAATTCATTATTCTTTGTCCGGTATACCAAATCTCCAACCCTTAGAATCGGTTCCATAGTTTTCATTGTATACTTACTGCGGGATTTCGTTTCTTGCGAGGTGATATCCGCTCTTTTACCTACATACGTTGTAATTACTTCTCCCGCATTATGAGAATCTTTTACCGTAAATTCATAACCTTCCTCTTCCTTATGCCTGATTTCCAGAATGTCCTGTGCATGAAGCATTTCCTTAAGCTTAATAGAAACCTCTCCACCCTTAACCCCTGTAACATCTCCGATATACACACCACTATGATTCGGACGGTTAAGAGACATCATACTCTTACCATGATAGGTGTTACCATATCCTTCTGAAAATCCACCTCGGTTATAAACATCCTGTAGTAAGATCATATCCTTCTCAAACTCGCTGCCCGTAATAAGCTTACGGTAACGCTCCTTACCAAGCTCCAGATATAAATCTACATATTTACGATACATAGAAGCTACCGCTGCCGCATATTCCGGACGTTTCATCCTGCCTTCTATCTTGAAGGAATCTATTCCTGCTTCCACTAGTTCAGGAAGCTTCTCTATGGTATTTATATCCTTTGGGCTGAGCAGATATTTTTCCTGTTCCGTTGATAATCTCTTATTATCGGAATAAAACTGATATGGCATCCGGCAAGGCTGCGCACATCTGCCGCGATTACCGCTTCTCCCGCCAATCATACTACTCATCAGGCACTGACCGGAATAGCAATAGCAAAGAGCACCGTGTACAAAAGTCTCAATTTCTAACTCTGTATTTTCGCGGATTGTTTTAATTTCTTTCAAACTTAACTCCCTCGAGGTTACCAGCCTGGTTACTCCACAGTCTTGTAAAAGATTTGCACCCTGAGCCATGGTAAGTGTCATCTGTGTGCTAGCATGAATCGGAAGATCAGGAAAATTTGTATGGATAAAATGCATTACGCCGACGTCCTGAACAATGACTGCATCCAATCCCTGCAGGTAATATTTCTCCAAGTAGGAATATAGCCTGTCAGTAAGCTCCTTTTCCTTCAGAAGTGTATTCACAGTCAGATATAATTTTTTATCCCTTATGTGTGTTTCGTCAATTGCCCGAAGCAGGGTATCTTCACTCAGGTTATTCGCAAAAGCTCTTGCACCAAAGCTGCTTCCGCCAATATAAACTGCATCACAGCCGGCATTCATAGCTGCTTTCATTGCTTCATACGAACCGGCCGGAGCCAATATTTCTAACTTTCTACTCATGATAGCCTCCATTACCTATTTCCTATGCTTTGCAGCATCTCTAAAAGTGCTTCAAAAGCACGTCATCGTATCTATGATTTGGGTATCATAAGTCCTCACTGTACAGTAGCGATGAATATGTGTGTGTATATATCCAGATGGCGCAGACCGGCATCTTGTGGTTGCCTTTATTTAGGCAACCACAAGATGGTAAGGCAAGTCCAGATGAATATATATACATACATATTCATCTCAATATAATCCGACTTATGATACCCAAATCATATTTTCAAAAATGAATTATAAAAGCTGTCCATTCCTTCGATGCTCTGCCGTACTTTTTACAGCTTTTTTACATCGTTCATCTGGACAGCCTGATTTTGATCTTTATCTTTTCTTTTCTACATCATTCAATTCAGTTTCCAATCGGACAATCTTCTTCTGAGCTTCATAAAGCTCCTTTTTTAATTCATCTATTTCCCTCTCAGCTGAAATAAGTTTCGTCTGAGCTGAAATTACTTCATGTTTCAAATCAAAAATTTCATTACTCTTAATTTCATTTTCTGACTGGATTTCTTTCAGCTTATCCATTGTTTTAAAATAATCATCAGCAATATTTATTTGCATTAAGATGTTTTTTAATTCGGAATCCACAAACTTATAAGCATCTTTATTACGAAATTCCATATGCTTACTGTTGATATAGGAAGCAATTTTCTGTAAAAATTCTTCACCTTCGTATCCACTTAATGTATATCTCTTGTTATTTATAATAACTTCAATATCGTGATACTTATTCATGTCCCCGCCCCCTATTATTCATTGGAAACCAACTTATTGTACTCATTAACACAAATATTATAACTGATGTTTTTATTGTTTACAAGCAATGTTTGTAAAATATCATAGACCAATATGTCGATATGCCAGCTCAGAAGTTACCCTTCCTCTCGGTGTACGAAGAATCAGCCCATTCTGCACAAGGTACGGCTCATATACCTCTTCAATTGTACCAACATCCTCACCGATCGTTGTAGCAATAGCCTCAATTCCAACCGGTCCGCCGCCAAACCTTTCTATCATCGTCACAAGAATCTCACGGTCTATATGATCCAGTCCCAGCTTATCCACCTCTAACAAATCTAGAGCAAAGCCAGCAACTTCCTTTGTAATCTTACCCTCATACTTCACTTGTGCAAAATCTCTAACCCTTTTTAATAAACGATTTGCAAGTCTGGGAGTCCCTCTGGAACGGTGTGCAAGTTCTAACGCTCCCTCTTCATCAATTTCCACCTGAAGCACATGGGCTGATCTTATAATTATTTTTTCTAATTCATCTATCGTATAAAAATCCAAACGATTTACCACACCAAAACGATCTCTAAGAGGTGGTGTCAGCATACCAGCTCTCGTCGTTGCACCTACCATTGTAAATTTCGGAAGATCCAGACGAATGGATTTCGCTGCCGAGCCTTTACCTATTATAATATCAATAACAAAATCCTCCATTGCAGGATATAAAAGCTCCTCAACCTGACGGTTCAGACGATGAATTTCATCAACAAAGAGAACATCTCCCTCTTGAAGATTATTCAGTATCGCCGCCATTTCACCGGGCTTTTCAATCGCAGGTCCTGAAGTGATTTTAATATTCACACCCATTTCATTGGCAATAATACCTGCAAGTGTTGTCTTTCCAAGTCCCGGAGGCCCAAAAAACAATACATGATCAAGTGTTTCCTTCCTCTGCTTTGCAGCTTCTATATAAACCTTAAGGTTTTCTTTAACCTTTGACTGGCCAATATAATCCGCGAGCATCTGAGGACGCAGGGATCCCTCAAGCTTTATGTCCTCTTCGGTAAATTCTGTTGTAATCATACGTTTTGCCATAATCTCTCCATCTTACATCTTTTTCAAACACAATTTTAATAACTCTTCTGAGGTCATATCTTCGGTAATTTCAACCTGATTTACAATTTTCAAAGCATCTGAACCAGAATAACCAAGAACTGTAAGTGCTTGGACCGCTTCTTCCTTCTTACCAAATATACCGGAACCCGATCGATTTTCTGCCTGATTTAATAGTCTCTGTTCAAAAGCACTCTCCAGTTTAAACTTATCCTTTAATTCTAGAATTAATTTACTTGCTGTTTTATTACCAATACCTGGGGCTTTCGCAATTGTCTTAGCATCATCTGCCAGTACAGCAAAGCGAATATCATCTGCAGAGATTGAAGAGAGTATTCCAAGCGCGCCTTTTGGCCCAATTCCATTCACAGTAATCAGGAGCTTAAACATCTCAAGGTCATCCTTTACTGGAAAACCAAAGAGATTTATGGCGTCTTCCCTTACATGAAGATAGGTATATAGTTTAATCGTACTTCCCTTAACTGGGAGTTGCATAATGGCTGAAGAAGGAAGATAAATCTCATATCCGATATTCCCTACTTCTAGAACCACATAGTTTTCTTTAATTTCTGTCAATTCGCCTTTAAGATAACCAATCATTTTGACTCCTATTCCTGCGCATGCTTCCCACGCATATGGTTGAAAGTGATCTTCTTTCAACCTTATTCCTCTGCTATGTACCATATTTTAATTTTAATCCGGCATCCGTTCAAAGTGTCCTCTCGCTATATTAAGTCTGCCTTCCTTCAGATAATTAAGAACCTCATATGCAGTAATTCCTAAAGCCTCCGATATCTGTAGTGCATTACTGTTGGGATATTCCTTAAGATACACTTCTATATCATCAAAATGATCACTGTCGAGCTTCTTGCAATCCTCACAGGAATAAGCCTTAAATCTGGAGTTGAAAACTTTATGGCAGTGTTTACATACATTAGTATACATAAGCAGCACCTTCCTTTTCACATTATAAGGGTTAGAACCCAGAAATGAGCACACAGGGTGCTCATTCCAAGCTTCCTACAGGTTATTTGAGATTTATAACATTTCATATAATTCCTTTTTATCACATTAGAGTTGAAAATAAATTTAGAATTCTCTGATAAAATTTAATAATAAATGGCCTATTCTTCCATTCTTCATAAGTTACCTCATGGCATTGTTCCATTGTTTTCACCAGATCTTCTCTAATAATATTAATGGTCTTTTTATCACACATCCATACTCCACATTCATAATGAAGATGGAAGCTTCTAAAATCCATATTAATTGTTCCAACGATACCGCAATCTTCATTGATGATCGTCTTAGCATGTATAAATCCGGGTGTATATTCAAAAATACGAACTCCTGCCTCGAGCAGCCTTCCATAGTTATAATTCGTTAATATTTTCACGTTCTTCTTATCCGGAATAAAAGGAGTAATAATACGCACATCAATTCCACTGGCTGCTGCTGTAATCAACGCATCCCTCATATCCTCTTCAATTATAAGATATGGTGTGGTAATGTACAATACCTTCTTGGCATAATATATCGTTTGCTTATAGATATTTTCAACAGGATTTCTCGGATTATTAGCTGGTCCATCAGAGAACACCTGGCAATAAACATCCGTTTCTTCAAACTGTTTTGTCGGTCGGTAAGGATTATAATCAATCGGTTCTCCTTCCCCTGAAACCTCCCACATTTGAAGAAATGTAACCGTTAACCCCCAGACTGCATCTCCCTCTACTTTTACGGCATTATCCTTCCATATACCAAATCGGTGAACAAGATTAACATATTCGTCCGCCAGATTAATTCCTCCCGTAAAGCCCACATTACCATCCACAACGATAATCTTTTGATGGGAACGATAATTCATATAAAGCTGGTCGGTATATTTATAAATGGGGTTGAATACGCGAATTTTAAAGCCTTCATTTTCTAAGCTTCTCTTAAAATTAGTAGGTGTCCTTAACATTGCACCAAAATCATCATATAAGAAAAGCACTTTCACTCCATCCTTCAGTTTTAAAAGAAGTTTCTCATGCAGCCTATCCCATAAAACACCTTCACCCACGATAAAGAAATTTAATAAGATGAAATTCTTTGCTTTATCTATTTCTTCAAAAATAGCATCAAAAACGTCCTCTCCCATAGGATAATATTCAATTTTATTATTCTTATATAAAGGAAACGAATTCGTTTCAAGGTATCTGGTCATTCTGCTCTTGGTAGGATATCTCTCAGAGAACTTTTTCATAACCTCCGGACTATAATCCAGAAACTTCGCACCCCTTCTCAGCTTCATAAGTATCTTCTGATCAATTTTCTTTCTGCGCATATTACCCCATAACATAAACATAATATGCCCGGTAATCGGAAATACTGCGATGATACAAATCCAGCTGATTTTATATGAGGTATTACGGTTATCATTGATCAAGCCAATTACAATTATAATACTGAATATCTGAATAAAGGAGTAAATATAAATTGTATATCCTCTCAGCTCATAGGCTAAATAGATAATTAAAACGAATTGTGCCAGAACTAAAAGACCGACAACCGTAGCCCTTAAAAAGCCGCTTAAATAGCTTTTTATTGTACCTGTAACTTCTTCTCTTAAGTCCTTACCCAATGCGCGTACTCCCTTCTTGCTGATTTTTTCACGTAAGTCACTCAAAGCAGCCTCTCTTTTTCCCACCCTCATGGAAGGGAATGCCTTTAGCAAACGTATATGTGCTCTCTGTGTTTTTATATTCTGGTAGCGTTTGAAGAATTCTTTCATCTTATTCTCAATGTCAGGTCTAAGTTCTTTCGATTCTGTAAAGGTATTTAATTTACTTGTCTTAGACTGGAATCTTGTCTCAAAGGAATTCTTAACCTCCGCAAATAAGCCCTGCATTCTTAAACTGGAAAATTTACCAATAAGTTCTTCACCAGTTTCATAAATTCTCGTAGAGCCGACGTATTCCGTCATATCCTGGCGTAAATTATGTAGTTTTGCCAGAATGTGATCAAACTTAACGGAGGAAATTACAGCAAATGTAATATCCAGAGCAAAAACAGGCAATATTACATATCCTATCATTACACCAATTCCTTTAGGAATTATACTTATCACAAAATTGATACCTGGTTGAAAAACATGAAGCATAAGTAAAGTAAGAAAGCCCCAGAGCAAGGAGACCGGCAGGCAGACTCTGCCCTTTAGATTAAGTGGATAACTACTGTAATCCCACCATCTTGTATGAAAAATCAACTCCATCGCCAAGGATGTAATGTATTCAAGAATCGTAGCAACACATAACCCACCTATAAATACTAATATAAGGTCATCTCTGACATTCCAAAAGGATAGATATATAAACAGGGCACCACATCCATATATGGGTATAATTGGCCCCGTTAAGAATCCTCGGTTAATAAAGCATTTCTTCTTGATGGATACCAGACAGCTTTCATAAATCCATCCAAAAACTCCATATAACATAAAAATATAGAAAATATAATAGAACTCATTACCAAATATTTTGATATCCCACACTGGATAACACCCCTAACATTCTCACTGATAAACAAAAGAGAGTATGAAATAATCGGCTGGAAGTTTGCACTTTCTTAGTCGTTCTATTTGATACACTCCGAGTCACGCAACCAAATATAGAATTTACGAATGTTGCGTATTATGGAAAGTATAACACAACATTTTTGTAAATACAGTAAATATTTTCATTTTAATTTTATTTTAATCATAATGCTTACAATAATACGCATTAGATCTCATTATCAAATAACATGTGCTCTTTCCTTACATAAGATCTTATGTTAAAATATCATCGTATGGAGAGAAGAGTTGAAAAATGCACGATTGCGTGCTTTTCGCTCACACTTTGAGCTGCCTGACGGCAGAATGGAGATTATTATGATTATAAGACAGTTTTCACTGGAACAAACATCTTATTGTCCCCTTGAACGGGAATATGATTTAAACAAAATAGCTTTTTTTGATATTGAAACTACCGGCTTTGCTGCTGAGGCAACCTATCTTTATCTGATTGGCTGCGCTTATTATAAAGATTCCTCGTTTCAATTAATGCAATGGTTTTCCGAGGATATCAAGGAGGAAGCCATTTTAATTGAAGCTTTTTTTGAATTTCTTAAAGAATATGATGTACTCTTACATTACAATGGCTCAGGATTTGATATTCCATACCTACAACGTAAATGCAGTCTCCTGAATTTAGATTATTTCTTTGATCAATATATAAGTATCGATATCTATAAAAAAATATTACCCTATAAGAAAATTTTTAAATTAGAAAATTTAAAACAAAAAACCTTAGAAACCTTCTTAAACATCCACCGTAAGGACACTTTTAACGGTGGAGATTTAATACAGGTTTATCAGAGTTACTTAGGGAAAAAGCATTATGAGAGGCTTAAGTTAATGCGAACTCCTGAGGCAGCACTTTCAGTTCCCTCAGAATCCCAGTTATTACTTAATCAATTACTATTACATAATGAAGATGATATCCGGGGATTATTATACATCAGCCGGGTTCTTAATTATGCCGATTTATTTGAGAAGCCAATACAAATACTACAGGCAGGTGTCGATCAAGATACCTTAAGTATCCATTTTAAAATAACAGCCTCACTTCCAGTCCCCATAAGCTTCAGAAATGACCTCGCTCATGTGTCAGTCTTTGATAATACTGCAACCCTTTCTGTTCACATTTTCGAAGGAGAATTAAAGTATTTCTATGATAATTACAAGGATTATTATTATCTTCCTGCGGAAGACTATGCAATACACAAAAGCTTGGCTTATTATGTTGATAAAGATTTTCGTATAAAAGCGAAGCCTTCTAGTTGTTATATAAAAAAACAGGGCATCTTCGCCCCTCAATATGAGATGGCGATTACCCCTTGCTTTAAGCACAGATATCAGGATAAATTATCCTTCCTTGAAATACATACCGATTTCTTGCTTCAGGAGGAAAATTTGGAGCAATATGTGAAAAATCTCTTATCACATATCGTATCAAAATAATGATGATTAATAATCTGCACCCCCAACTATTTGTACACAGAGCCCCATGAAAAAAGGCTTCCCGAATCACATCGGAAAGCCTTGATTTTACTGTAATTATTCTGCAGAAATGATTTCTTTCTTGTTGTAAGAACCACAAGCCTTACATACTCTATGAGGAACCATAAGCTCTCCACATTTGCTGCACTTAACTAAGTTAGGAGCACTCATTTTCCAGTTAGCTCTACGGCTATCTCTTCTAGCTTTTGAATGTTTACCTTTAGGACAAATAGACATTGTCTCACACCTCCTTAAAATTGTTGAAAATATCTTGGATTACTGCCATTCTGGGATCATAAACGAAAGTATCACAGTCACAAGATTTCTCATTCAAATTAGTTCCGCAGTTCTTGCAAAGTCCTTTGCAATCTTCGCTGCATAACAGCTTCATAGGAAAACCAATTAAGATTTCATCATAAATCAATGTGTCTACATCCAGATTGTATCCAATAATAAAATTTGTTTCATCCAAACCGTCTGCACGTTCTTCATCTGTGAGATTAAAGTCAACCTCTTTTTGAATTTCGATGTTCATCGGAAAATCAATTTCCTTTAAGCATCTGCTACAGAACAGGGTCAGAGAAATATTCGTATTGCCCTCGATCATTACAACCTTGTTCCCAAGATGTGTAATCGACAGGTTCACCGGTTCCTTATGAGCAAATTCATAAGAAATCCCTTGGTAATCAAACCTCTCCAATTCAATGGGGGCATTGATTTGTATTACTTTATCCTTCGTGGTCATTATCTCTGACAAAGATATAAGCATTTTAAATCTCTCCGAATATCTACTTCTTTTTTAAAAAACTCTGTATTATCATCATTTTTTAATCGTGATTTAAGAATTCAGTTACCCGAACTCTCCACGCACTTCTTGTATTATAACTACTGTGCTATTATTTGTCAATGAGAAAATAAGAATTATATTACAATGCGTTACAATGCTTTTGCATCCAGTATTAATAAATATTCTCTACAAGAACAGTTAAAATATTATAGCAAGGAAACAGTTTCTCTAGCAATTGCTAATTCTTCATTGGTAGGAACTATACAAACCTTAACCTTACATTCTGGTTGTGTAAGCATAACTGCCTGACCCCTCAGCATATTTTTCTCCAAATCTATTTTAATTCCTAAGAAACCAAGATACTCACAAACCTCTTCTCGAACTCTCCAATCATTTTCACCAACACCAGCGGTAAATACTATCGCATCTACTCCATTCATAGCAACTATATAACTACCGATATATTTTGCTACGCGGTAAACGAACACATCAAAAGCAATTCGAGCCTTCTCATTTCCAATGTCAATTGCATCATTCAAATCTCTGAAATCGCTTGACAACTCAGACATTCCCTGCATACCGGATTCCTTATTAAGTACATTCATAATCTCATCTAGGGATTTATTCTCTTTTTTAGCAATAAAATCAATAATAGAAGGATCAATATCACCGGATCTAGTTCCCATAACAAGACCTGCCAAAGGAGTAAAGCCCATGCTGGTATCTATTGATTTACCATTTAATACAGCAGAAATACTTGCTCCATTTCCAAGGTGGCATACAATTATTTTAGAATCATTAATATCACGTCCTATAAATTTAGCTGCCATTTGGGAAACGTAGCTGTGGCTGGTTCCATGGAAACCATATTTACGAATTTTATAATTGTTATAATACTCATTAGGCAGACCATAAAGATAAGCTTTTGGCGGCATCGTCTGATGGAAAGCGGTATCAAACACAGCAACCATCGGAACACCCTTCATCAGCTTAGCACAAGCACGGATACCAATTAAATTAGCTGGATTGTGAAGAGGAGCCAAGTCATTACAATCCTCTATTGCTTGGATTACTTCATCCGTAATAATGGTAGATGTTGCGAATTTCTCGCCACCATGTACTACTCTGTGACCTACTGCACTAATTTCATCAAGGGATTTGATTACACCATATTTTGAATTCGTGAGTGCATCAAGAACCATCTTAATTGCATCTTCATGATTTTTCATGGCTGCTTCTATAACAATCTTTTCCCCACCGTTAGGCGTATGCTTTAAGTAGCTGATATCCTGTCCTATTCTTTCACAAATACCAACAGCCAAAGCATTCTCACTCTCAGAATCTATTAATTGGTATTTTAAAGAAGAACTGCCACAATTAATAACTAATACTTTCATTTTATTCTTACCTCTTTCCATAATATTATTATATAAGGTTAATTACTTATTATTTAGAAGCCGCCTGAACTGCTGTTATTGCTATAACACCAACGATATCATCTGCAGAACAGCCTCTTGATAAATCGTTAACCGGTTTTGCAATACCCTGTGTTATTGGTCCGTATGCTTCTGCTTTTGCAAGTCTTTGTGCTAATTTATAACCAATATTACCTGCATCAAGGTCAGGGAAAATAAGTACATTTGCCTTACCAGCAATCTCACTACCCGGAGCCTTAGAAGAACCAACACTTGGAACAATTGCAGCGTCTAACTGGAATTCACCGTCAAGCTTTATGTTTGGATATAATTCTTTTGCAATTCTGGTTGCTTCAACAACCTTATCAACATCAGGATGGGAAGCACTGCCCTTTGTTGAGTGAGAAAGCATTGCAACGATTGCTTCTTTTCCAACTAATGTTTCAAAGCTCTTCGCACTGCTGCCTGCGATAGCTGCTAATTCTTCGGAATTAGGATTCTGTACCAATCCGGAATCAGAGAAAATGAAAGTTCCTTCGTCACCAAATTCACAATTCGGTACTACAATAACAAAAAATGCGGATACCAGCTTTGTATTCGGAGCAGTCTTTAATATCTGTAAAGAAGGACGGAGTGTATCAGCAGTTGAATGTACTGCGCCTGATACCATACCATCTGCATCCCCTGCCTTAACCATAGTTACACCAAAGTAAAGATAATCCTTTGTTAATAAATCTTTCGCTTGCTCCGGTGTCATTCCTTTACTTTTTCTGATCTCAACCAGAAGATCAACATAGCTCTGAAGTTTATCTGTATTGTTCGGATCGATAATCGTAGCTTTTGATATATCCAAACCTTCCGATTTCTTAGCAATTTCTTCTTCATTTCCGATTAAAACAATTTTAGAGATACCTTCTGTTAAAATCTTGCTAGCTGCCTCCAATGTTCTCCTGTCATCACTCTCCGGTAATACAATTGTCTTAATGTCGTTTTTCGCTCTTAATTTAATTCCGTCGATAAAACCCATGAAGTTTCTCCTCTCTTAATATCTCTTTTATTTTTTTTAACAAGTAAAACCAATAGTTTTTATTATAAGACAATTTAACAGTAGATACAAGTACATTTTGTTGAAAAATGTTGCCTAGTTTTGACATTTATTAATGCGATATAAACAATGTTAATCCTATGAAATAATTGACTGAATTATTTATAAATGATATTATCAAAACGTACAGCGATTTAATTAGTCTATACAAACCTACACGATGCTGCAAGGCAGCATCTCAAATACCCGGAAGAAGCTTGGAATGTGCACCCTCTGTGCTCATTGTGAGGTTCTTCTAATGGCCCGCATGTATTTCGCGGGACTATTCACCCTATCAGCTGATTAAGGAGTAGGATTCAAACATGAAAGTAGTGGGCTTAATTACTGAGTACAACCCGTTCCATAATGGGCATAAATATCATATAGAAGAAGCAAAGCGCCTTACCGGAGCTGACTTTGCGGTTATAGTTATGAGCGGTGATTTTGTGCAACGAGGTACGCCAGCAATCATAGACAAGTATACTCGCGCCGAGATGGCCTTGCGCAACGGTGTTGATCTGGTTCTGGAGCTTCCAGTCTGCTATGCGACGGGAAGTGCTGATTTTTTTGCCAGGGGAGCCGTCTCACTACTTGACAAACTAGGTATTGTCGATTTCCTGTGCTTTGGCAGTGAAAGCGGAGATATTAAACTACTTCGAGAAGCAGCGCAATTTTTATTAGAGACCCCCGAAGCCTTTGATGATAGGCTTCAAGCCTTTTTAAAGGATGGTTTAACCTATCCTGCTGCCAGAGCAAAAGCATTAAAGCATACCCTGGAAGCAAAAGAAGAGGTAAATGAACAAGCTCTTGTACAGGTACTTACCGATCCGAATAATATCTTAGGAATTGAATATATCAAAGCTCTGCTTCGCTTTAACTCTTCCATCCAACCGATAACAATAAAAAGAATCGCTGCCGGCTATCATGATATCCATTTATCGGAGCATCCTTCTCAAACAGCTGCATACAGCATGCAAAGCCAATCATGTGATGACTTAAAACCAGACAATGCAGTGATTAGCTCAGCTACAGCAATCCGAAGAGCATTTCAAAATCAGAATAAGGATGTTAATACTTCCTTTATGCAAGCAAAACTAAGTGTTCCAGCGGATGTCTATCAAATATTACAGACGAATTACTTAAAAACTTATCCCATCACAGAAGAGGATTTTTCCTCTATTATAAAATATAAATTACTTACTGAGGATAAACAAGCTCTTACTGGATATGTGGATATCAACGGTGATCTGGCTTACCGTTTGAAAAACATCACAGATTTCGATCTCAGTATCTCTGATCTTGCCATTAAGATAAAGAC
>JAQUYQ010000223.1 GCA_028691795.1 Herbinix sp. | reverse complement strand
AATATAGGGAGTGAACAGTAACCTGTTATTGTTACTGTTCACACACCTGCTAGAAGTCCGCCTCTGTGATTTCGGAAACATTTGCCGAAATCACATCATCAGCTTTGGCTGGGGTGTGAACAGTAACTTTCCATTTATGCTATTTCTATATAAATTTATAAATAATCCTATAATTTCTATATAAATCTAATATAATGCCCACAAAAAAAGACCAAACCCCCAACGAAATTATATCTGTTCGATGGACTTTTGGCCTATTTGAATTTATTAAATATTTCTTATAGACGTAAGATATTTTCTAAAAATTAGAACTTAGGAACTACAGCACCCTTATAAGTATCATTTATAAACTGTTTTACTGTATCACTCTGAAGAGCTGCAAGTAAAGCCTTGATGTCTTCTCTGTTTTCATTACCTTTTTCAACGGCAATAATATTACCATAGGTCTCAGCAGCTAAAGAATCCTTATCTTCTATTTCAATTGCATCAGTAGATATACTTAAGCCTGCTTCAATTGCATAATTGCCATTGATTACTGCTAAATCTACATCCTGTAAAGAACGTGCAACCTGAGCTGCCTCTACTTCAACTATTTCAATGTTCTTGAGGTTTTCTGCAATATCATTTTTTGTAGCATTGATTCCTGCTCCTTCTTTTAAGGTAAAGATACCCTGAGCTTCAAGTAATAGAAGTGCTCTTGCTTCGTTCGTAGCATCGTTAGGAACTGCTATTTTAGCTCCATCTGCTAAAGCATCAATGGTAGCTGTTTTCCCGGGATAAATACCGATTGGTTCATAATGAATAATTCCTGCAGAAACAAGTTCTGCTTTATTTTCTTTATTGTATTTTTCCAAATAAGGTAGGTGTTGAAAATAGTTTGCATCTAATTCACCGCTATCTAATGCTACATTCGGTTGTACATAGTCTGTATATTCTATTATTTTAAGTTCATATCCAGCTTCTACTAATGCCGGTCTTGCAACTTCTAAGATTTCAGCATGAGGTGTGGAGCTTGCTCCTACAATGATGGTTTTATTTGCTCCATCTTTTTTTCCGCAACCTACAAGGGTTGCACCTACTAAAGTTAATACGAGTAATACGGTTATTATTTTTTTCATACGAAATCCTCCCATTATTTTTTAATTTTTTATTGTATCGACTAAATTTGTATCAAGTTAATGTCTTGGCTGAATTTGGATTATTTAATCTAACTAACGTAATCCAATTTAATTTAAATTAATCAATTTCATCCAGCCTAATTTGCTCTATTCAATTTTATTTAATCCAATTTAGAGCCTTTTATCTGAAATCTTCATCCATTTTGCTCCGAGCTCCTGAATTACCTGTACGATTAGAACTAATATAATTACGGTTACTAACATAATTTCCTTCTCATAACGGTAATAGCCATAGCGGATCGCTATATCGCCCAAACCTCCGCCTCCAACGAAGCCGGACATGGCAGAATAGCTTAATATAGTTGTTACTGCAATTGCACCTCCTATAATTAAGGATGGCTTTGCTTCCGGTATTAATACCTTAAATATTATCTGAAAGGGTGTTGCCCCCATACTCTGTGCAGCTTCAATAACTCCCTTGTCAACCTCCTTCAAGGAGGATTCCACAAGTCTTGCTATATAAGGTGCTGAAGCAATAATTAATGGTACTACGACTGCCGTTGAGCCAATTGTTGTTCCTACAATTGCTCTGGTAAACGGCATAACCGATATCAACAAAATGATAAATGGAACGGAGCGGACAATGTTAACAATAACGCCCAGGATTTTATTTAATATTACAAAAGGAGCAATGCCATCTTTATCTGTAACTACCAATAATATTCCTAAGGGTAATCCGATACCATACGCTATCAGGGAAGAGAAAATGGTCATGTACAGTGTTTCAAGAATGCCTACTCCAATCATTTTAACCACAGCTTCATTCCACATTGCTCTTCACCTCCTCAAATGGAATTCGATTTGAGCTTAAATAATTCAAAATCCTATTACGACCTAAATCATCGTTTGGCAGCTGAATTACCATTTGACCAAATGCCTTTCCATCAATGTCTTTTGTATCTGCAAACAAGATATTAACCGGTGTCTTACACTCTAATATCATATTAGCAATAACGGGTTCGAAGGAAGTCCTACCATCAAATATAATTCTACATTTAAACTCTCCCTCAAAGGTTTCGATGTGCGTTTCACCCGAAAAAACTAATTGTTTGGCTATGTTCGATTGCGGTCTTACAAACACCTCTTCGACATCACCTATCTCTGCTATATGGCTTTTATCGATAATTGCTACACGGTTACATATTTCTTCGATAACACTCATCTCATGAGTGATGACAATTACAGTAATACCAAGGTTTTGATTAATATCTTTTAATAGTTTTAAAATGGAGCGGGTTGTTGTCGGATCAAGTGCACTGGTTGCCTCATCACAAAGCAAAATCTTAGGATTGGTTGCCAAAGCTCTTGCGATCGCTACTCTTTGCTTCTGTCCTCCAGAAAGCTGTGCCGGATAAGCATTCGCTTTATCCGATAGTCCTACTACTTCGAGAAGTTCTTTCGCCCTTTCCTTTGCTTGCTTTCCCCGTATTCCTGCAATTTCTAACGGGAAACATATATTTTGCAGAGCAGTTCTTTGCATCAACAAATTAAACTGTTGAAAAATCATCCCCATTGACTGTCTAGCTTTTAACAGTTCTTTCTCTCCAAGTGCACCCAAATCTGCTCCATCAAATATAACAGCTCCAGTCGTTGGACGTTCCAGGAAGTTAATACATCGAACCAAGGTACTTTTTCCTGCCCCGCTAAGGCCGATAATTCCAAAGATTTCACCCTCATTAATGGTAAGATTGATGTCCTCCAATGCTTTTACTTCATTATTTTTACTATAAAATACCTTACAAAGCCCTACCAACTGGGCAATCGGCTTTTCATTCACCAATGCTCCCACCTCCATTTTTCAATTTATATTATACGAATTAATTTATCTTATTAATCCATTTCAAATCAACATTTACTAAAAATAGTATTGCCCATCCGGTACGCGCGCTTACAGGATTTATAATAGGATCTGAATTTGGTATCGATAAAAGTGAAATTGCAAACCATCAAAGTGATTTTGTTGGTATCAATGATATTGCCTATAAGATGAATATACAGCAAAATTACTTTTCAAGAATAAAAAATAACAGGATAGCTTCGATAAGCTTCCTGTTAAGTAATTCATTATTATGTAAAAGAAGATTTACCTCTTCTTTTGCAACATGAAAACATCACATTCACTTATCTCGCAAATATGTAACGCTGACATACTACACATGCAGCACATATTACAACACATGGTGATATTTGACATTCTCATAATTTCTCCTCCAGTTTCAATCCCTATTAATTCTATATAAATTGATGGGTTTAGTATAACCTATGATAAAATTCTTGTCAATACTTTTTTAAAATAAATTATATTTATCATATATGATTACTATTCTTTACTAAAACTTCGCAGTATAAAGACCAGAACATCGCTTA
>JAQUYQ010000222.1 GCA_028691795.1 Herbinix sp. | reverse complement strand
GTAGTCGGTATGGATATAATGCAGCACCCCGGCGTTTTCTCCCTGTACTTCACTCACCGCAACCACCCCGGTCGGCGCCGCAATGATGGTGCGGCTGCCGGTTAGGGCGCCTTCGCTGTTATAAAGGAATTCGCAGTTGCCCACATATATCTTTGAAGATTCCATGGCGTTGTTATGCCAGGAATCCATGCGGTACCTGCTTCCGCCCGGCCCGTAGGTAAAAACCTTTTTATAGGTGCCGTTGTCGATCACCGAGTCTTTGTTGTCTGCTGTAAAGATAGTGTTTGTGGTGATTGGTGATGACTGCTGCATTTCCTGAGTGGGGCCCTCCACGTCCTTTACCGCGTGGGGCTGTTCTGTGGTATAATTGTACTGCCCGGCAAGGGTGGTAAAGTCAATGTTACCGTTCGAAAGGTAGGCGAACTCAGTCTCGTCCTGGCCGATGGTGGCAGTAGTCAGCCGGTTTAAAAGGTCATATTCAAAACTTTCAGACTGGCTTCCGTCCGTCCGCTCAGTCAACTGCCCCTGGGTGTTGAAGGTAAATCCAAGGTTCTGCACACAGGTGGGCTGGGCAGTGGTGCCGGTATGTATCCCGCTGAGATGGTACTGGTTGTCGTAGCTGAAATGGGTCTTCAGGCCGTTTCCCAGGTTGAAATCGGTCCACTGGTCCCGATTATTTGGATTTACAGTAAACCTTTATTTCTCTGTATCATAAAATAAAAGCAGAGTGCTAAAAGTCCGACTGATATTAAAATGTAACTGATAACAATTGCATTTCCAATAATCTTCTTCTTTGTGGTCTCTTTTTCGTATTTCTTAATAATCTCAAGATGTTTACTCTCTCTTATGAAGAAAAGGTAAAACAATATTAATAATCCAAAAAAAAATGAAACTGTTAATAGTTTAGAACCTTGCCCTATGCTTATTTTTACATCAGACACAATATATACAATAGAAATAAGTGAAAATGCATTTAAGCTTATGAGAACGGACATTAATATGAAAGCATAATATTCGGCTACATCTGTGTTTCCAACACTCTTCATAAAGTGATAGAAACGATAAAAACTATATCTTAAAATCTTCATATTTATAACTTTTATTTCTTGGGCATTTTTAATGGGTCTCCATATCCACCAAAGCCGCCAGATGCAGCATCAATAATGAAGTAAGCCGCACTAATCCCAAATCCAATAGGACCTATAAATCCACCTAATCCCATTACAATATCAATACCTGCTTTTATGCCTACGGAATAATCTGTTCCTCCATTCATATAGTAATTCGTTGCTAATCCGGCAGAGATAACTGCTGATACTCCAAAAGTTACTCCTCCTGCAACTTTATATGCTCTCACATAATTAGCACCTGTTTTACCCAGTTTAGCAACATAATCAGCTCTTTTTAATGATTTCGTTGATTTTCCGACAGAACTGGCTACAGCATAATCAATAATATTTCCTTTAACACCGTTTCCGACATTAAATGCTCCAATACCAGTTTGCGTATTTTTAGAATTACTATAACTGCCACCTTGTCCATTTACATCTTGGTTCACGATAGAAGTAAAGGCCATGTTATAAGCATTAAATGCAATATCCACAGATATCGCTTGAGTTTCGACAAGGCCATTCGTGCCATTCACACTTGAGACCAGATATCCATTGCCATAGGCCGAAATTGGAGTAACACCATAGCCATCCTGCATAAAAGTGCATATTTGCAATGCCAGTAAAGCTGCTTCCATGCAATCACTCCTAACGGAAGCAGGAACTGATGCTCCACTTCCGAGAAAATAGCTATTTTTAATCTGTTCGTCCGCCTCCTCTTCGGTAATGTCCTCAGGCTCCGGAACATGATTTTGCCATTGTGTACAAAGAAGATTAAAGTTTCTGCCGAATCCCGAGCCGTAAAACGAATGAAAGTCTATGCCCCGAAAAACAACACGCCTGCCGGTTGCCCAATCATAATTCCCTTCCCAGGGCTCGCCCGGGTTCCAGGTGGTTTCCGTCCACCCGGTCGGATCGGTATACATCAGCGGATTGTTCAGACAGTAGGTGTAACGGTTGTAGCTCTGGGCATCGTCGGGAGAGGAGACGTAATTGTCGGGGCTGAGGAAGCGCTGCAGGTAAGGGCCGTACATGCGGCTGTTCATGTTGATCAGGCCGAAGCCGCACAGCTCCTCGTGCCCGGTATAGCCCCGGTCGAAGCGGGGCTGCATGGCGTTCAGGTTGCCCAATGCGCGGTCGTAGCTGATGATATGCGTGGTTAATGATATTATCTCTAACTGTAAAAGTATGGATTTTTGCGTAATAGTTGGGCAGTTACAAACTCCGGCAGATTCAGAACAGTGTG
Organism: Herbinix sp.; assembly: GCA_028691795.1. Classification (GTDB taxonomy): domain Bacteria; phylum Bacillota; class Clostridia; order Lachnospirales; family Lachnospiraceae; genus Mobilitalea. The sequence goes on along the minus strand of JAQUYQ010000222.1, from coordinate 1,221 downwards.
CTAAGATGAAGATTTGCGGATGTGCGGATGTGCTGGTATAGTTTAACAGTTAGACAGTTAGATTGATCAGCCACCAAACCTGACTAACATAATTGTATAATTATACCAGCAAACCTACATAAATGCAAATCAACAAATTATAAAAAATAGACTTAAAACAGCAAAGACTTCGCCTTCCCGTATAGGGAGAGACCGGAAGAGCAAAAATTTCAGGAGCAAGGCGTAGACTTGCCGGGGAGTTTTATATGTTGGCGATTAAATTTATTCTATAAATAGACCATCAGTAAATTCATGTGGATTAACCTCATTGCTCCAATATATATCCTTATTTAAAATCTTTTTGTTTTCAATTACATCATAAATATTTATTTCCGGGGGGTGATGATCAAGTTCTTCATCCTTAACGAGTATAAAACCTATTTTAAAAACGTCCATCGACTTGGCTTTATTCACAAGTACTGAATAGAATGACATTTTTTTGTGCGAATCAAGAGAATATTTTTTTGGTACATTTCCATTACAGGATTGATTACAAATAAATATATCTTTTCGGTTTACGAACCAATTATCCTTCCAACAAGTTGTCAACGACCAAAAATACTGTCTTTGATCAGTGTTGTTATATAACGAACATTCAATTATATAGAAGCATTGGTTCGACAAAGCGCAACCAAAAGGATATACATCTTTCAAATTGGCTTGAACAGTAAATATTGGTTCTTGCTTTTTATCTTCAGAAACAAACGAAAACAAGATAAATATTGGAAAGGTAATGGTGAAAAGTTTAGAATAGGTCCATTTCAACCAGAATATGTTTGTCATAGCCTTTATTTTGAAATATCTGTTTATCCCCATTGTCAGGACTCAAATGTAAAGTTGTTACTTCAATAATTGAAATTAATATCTCAATTAATCAGGTAAAAAATGGTTTGGACCTTTGCACGTTCGTATGTTTCCCGGCAGTGAAAACTGCAGGGAATTGTAAAGCGAAAAGACTGTGAGCTAGCAGGGTTACTTACCTTGGTCTTTCGGGTGAATCGGAGGGATTCCTCATCCTGCGAAGCAGAAAGGAATCCTGGGAGCGTAGAGGGTGGGAATGATCTGTTTTTATCCTCCATCGTGCAATGATTTTGTATTAACTTTTTCTTTTGCTTGCCCAAAAGAAAAAGTTAATACAAAATCATAGCTGTAACTGTTCTCCACAACAGGGTCGCCCATTTG
>JAQUYQ010000221.1 GCA_028691795.1 Herbinix sp. | reverse complement strand
TTTTATAATGATATCGAGTATATTGTTTTATAGATTAGCTTACAGCTATCATTTTTGTTGGCTGATCGGACAATAAATTATTATTATGAATATAATCGTTTTGTGATTATCAGAATCGATTCATAATAGTAGATGTCGGACGGAGGATAGTGTGAAGAAAAAGCATCTTCACAAAGTGAATTTTCAATTCACTTAGAAAGAACCTCGAAATGAGCACGGAGGGTGCTCATTCCAAGCTTCTTCCAGTTATTTGAGATGCAGCTTCGCAGCATCATGTTGGATAGTGTGAAAAATCTTTGATTTTTCACACGCAACTTTGTGCCTGTGGCTCAAAGATTGCAGACTTTGATGAAAGGCATGGTTATTAATATGCAGAAGACAATTACGGTTGCTGTTGATGCGATGGGTGGCGATAACGCACCTTCTGAGATCGTCAAAGGAGCAGTACTCGCAGTTCAAGAGAATGAAGGAGTAAAAATAATTTTAACTGGTGATGAAGTTGTCATTCAAAAGGAACTAAGTGAGTATAATTATGACAAACAACGTATTTTAATCGTACATGCACCGGAAATAATTACAAATTGTGAAGCACCTGTTTTAGCAATCCGTCGTAAAAAAAATTCCTCTATCGTGATTGCATTAAACATGGTAAAGAACGGTGAAGCGGATGCTTTTGTATCTGCTGGTAGTACTGGAGCAGTACTCGCCGGCGGGCAGCTTATTGTGGGAAGAATAGAAGGAGTGGAACGCCCTCCACTAGCCCCTTTAATTCCTACTATGAATGGTGTTTCATTACTTGTTGACTGTGGAGCGAATGTAGATGCAAGAGCTACCCATTTAGTTCAGTTTGCTAAGATGGGATCCATTTATATGGAAAATGTTATAGGCATAAAAAACCCAAGAGTTGCAATAGTTAATATTGGAGCGGAGGAAGAAAAAGGTAATCTGTTAGTAAAAGAAACCTATCCTTTATTGAAGAATTGTAATGATATTAATTTTATCGGAAGTATTGAAGCAAGAGAAATCCCGAACGGTGGAGCAGATGTTATTGTTTGTGAGGCATTTGTAGGAAATGTAATTCTTAAGCTTTATGAAGGACTTGGAACAGCATTGGTGAAAAAGATTAAGACGGGTCTTATGAGTACGACAAAGAGTAAAATAGGAGCGCTTCTTTGTAAACCGGCTTTAAAAGAAACCTTAAAGGACTTTGATGCCTCGAAATACGGTGGTGCCCCATTACTCGGTTTGAAAGGCCTTGTGGTAAAAACACACGGTAATTCTAAGAGTAGTGAAATACGTAATTCGATTCTACAGTGTGTAACATTTACTAGGCAGCAAATAAATGATAAAATCAAGAATAATCTAAGTAATAACGAATAAGTAACTATTTAGCAAAGTTTATAAAACTGAAGTACCAAGCGTGTTTATTGCATGCTTTATGCTGGGATAACATGAAATAACATGGAATAACAAATATAACATGAATAATAATAAAAGAAGGGTGATAGCTATGGAATTTGAAAAATTACAAAAAATTATCAGCGAAGTATTAAATGTAGACGAAGACGAAATTACAATGGAAACAACCTTTGTGGATGATCTGGGTGCAGATTCACTTGATGTATTTCAGATAATAATGGGAATCGAAGAAGAATTTGATATTGAAATTGCTAATGAGGAAGCAGAAAATATCGTTACGGTTTCTGATGCAATTGATCAAATTAAGAATGCAATGAACTAATTATTTGTTTTTGATGCAGATAAGTATTTGAACGTTTATAATACATGGTATTTGAGCAGAATATTTGTTCATTGCTTAATGAAAGTTGAATTGTTTATCATTCAATGGTACATGACAATTGAACTAGTTTATGGTTTCAATTGTAACAATGGATTTAATTTAATTCATTTGTAAACAATATAATAAGTGGTATGAAAAGCCCTGCGAATAAGGCTTGCCTTATTTATGGGCTTTTCATATAGGATTTTAGAAAAAGTTTGAAAGGAGGTATATCGATTCATATGAGAACACGTAGGAAGGCGGAAGAAAAGTTACTGGTATTGGAGAGTAAAATTGGGTATCATTTTTCTGATCCGATGATATTATTGCATTCTTTAACGCACAGTTCTTATGCAAATGAGATGCGGCTGGATAAAGAGAAGAATAATGAACGGTTGGAATTTCTGGGTGATGCAGTTTTAGAACTGGTTACTAGTGAAGCAGTTTATATGGAATATAAAGAACTGACCGAGGGTGACTTAACTAAGCTTAGAGCAAGCATAGTATGTGAACAAACCTTATCGAAGTGTGCCAGGGATTTAGGTATCGGTGATTATTTACTGCTAGGTAAAGGTGAGGATATCTCGGGAGGAAGAAATCGTGATTCCATCTTATCAGATACGTTAGAAGCAATCATTGGTGCAATCTATTTAGACGGTGGTTTTACTAATGCAAAAGAGTTTATTAAAGGCTTCATTTTAGAGGATATTAAAAATAAAGATCTCTTTTTCGATAGCAAGACTATCTTACAGGAAATAATCCAGAATGATAATAACAAACAAAAACTGCGTTATAAATTAGTCTCCGAAGAGGGGCCGGATCATAATAAAAATTTTACGATCGCTGTATATGTTGGGAATGATGAAATCGGATGTGGGACCGGTCGTACGAAAAAAGCGGCAGAGCAAGAGGCTGCTTATCAGGCTATCCAGTCGTTTCGAAAAAAACTTCATGTAACAACTTCTTCAAAACAAACGAACAGCTAGAACAGGAAGCTTCGTTATGACACAGAAGGAAATTAGATGGGAGACTATGAATGTATTTAAAAAGTATTGAAGTTCACGGTTTTAAATCATTTGCCAATAAAATAGTATTGGAATTTCATGATGGTATTACTGGTATTGTAGGACCAAACGGAAGCGGTAAAAGCAATGTTGCAGATGCCGTACGATGGGTACTCGGTGAACAAAGTGCGAAGCAGCTTAGGGGTGCAAAGATGGAGGATGTTATTTTCTCCGGAACACAAACTCGTAAGCCTTTAGGTTATGCATTTGTAGCTATTACCATGGATAATTCGGATCACAAATTGCCAATTGAATATGAAGAAGTTACTATCGCCAGAAGAGTTTATCGTTCCGGCGAGAGTGAATATTTAATAAATGGTTCGTCTTGCCGTCTGAAGGATGTTTATGAGCTTTTTCTGGACACAGGTATCGGTAAAGAAGGCTATTCAATAATCGGACAAGGACAAATTGATAAAATCTTAAGCGGAAAGCCGGAGGATCGCCGTGAGCTTTTTGACGAAGCGGCAGGTATCGTTAAATTTAAAAGAAGAAAGCATACAGCGGAGAAGAATTTAGAAGAAGAAAAGCTAAACCTATCCCGTATAACAGATATTATAAAAGAAATTGAGCATCAATTATCACCTTTAGAAAAGCAATCGGCTGTTGCAAAGGTTTATTTTAAGCTTAAAGAGGACTTAAAAAGCCTTGAAGTAAATCAATTCTTAATGGAATATGAAAAATTGCGTACCTCCAGGGAAGAGATGGAAGAAAAGTTGGAAATAGCAACCTCTGATTTGGAGCAGGCAAAGTCGGAA
>JAQUYQ010000220.1 GCA_028691795.1 Herbinix sp. | reverse complement strand
CAAGTGATTTACGGTATGAACTGCGAAGTTTGAGGGATTTAGTTTATGATGACTAACTCAATAAATCTTTGGGTGTGGGACGAAAAAAACATAAAGATAAAGATGAGATAAAAGATAAAAATAAAAATAAAAGACAAGATAAAGATAAAGATAAAGATAAAAGATAAAGATAAAAGATAAAGACAAAGACAAAGATAAAGATAAAGATAAAAGATAAAAGATAAAAGATAAAAGATATGATGAAAAATAAAGTTTTAAGCTATAGATACTGATATTATCAATGAAAAAGATAAAGGAAGTATAGCCGTATTTAATTATTTTTATCTGATTGAAATTTATTCTTTTATATAATAATCGTCAAGGTGAAAATAAAATTTGTAATTGGTATAATCTAACCAGTTTAATGAGTTATAAAATGGGAAACCTAATGATATAACATTTATGTTAATGTACAAAACATATAAACAAGTATAAACAGATATAATTTGTTTATCATTGATATCATGGTTAGGGGGCTCATTTATGAAGAATTATGAATATTGGAAAAACTTTGTCAACACTGGAAAGATTGACGATTACTTACATTACATTGCATGCACGCAGGAAGAGGGTACGGATGTACTCACACAGGTCGTAGATATTTCCAAGCGGAGCATAGATATTTCCACGCGGGGCGTGGAAAGGGATAAAGAAGGTGGATTTATTGCCGGTATCAACTACTGTAACTGGGATGGTTCTTTCGGCCATGCCGGTTGGTGAATATGACAAACGGCTTGTTATTTTAACAAAGGAAATCGGAAAAGTATCAGCATTTGCTAAAGGCGCCAGAAGACCAAACAGCGCCTTATTGGCATGCAGTCAGCCTTTTTCTTTTGGCGAATTTTCATTATATGCGGGAAAATCCGCCTATAATATTATTTCAGCAGAAATGTCAAACTATTTTGGTGAACTAAGGGATGATTTTAACAGTCTATGTTACGGTTTTTATTTTTGTGAATTTGCAGGCTATATAACAAAAGAGAATATTGATGAAAAGAATATTTTGAAATTATTATACCAGACACTTAGAGCGATTACCAAAAAGTCAATTGATATACAATTGATACGGGCAGTATTCGAACTTAAAATCATGTCTCTTAATGGAGAAACTCCGCAGGTATTTGGTTGCGTAAAATGTGACAAGCAAACGCAGAAGTCTAATGTGGAAGAGAACGGATTGCGTTTCGATAAATATTATTTCAGTGCCGAAAGTGGAGGCATATTATGCGCGGCATGTAAAGGTTTTGATAAAAACGCAATCAGTATCAATACTTCAACCTTATATACAATGCAATACATAATATCAAAAGAAATTGAAAAACTATATACTTTTAAAGTAACCGATGAAGTATTGAAGGAAATAAAAAAATGCATCAAATGCTACCTAAATTGTTATATTGACCATGAATTCAAATCCTTGGAAATTCTTAATGGGATATAAATTTATAAATTACAGTTGAAATTATTGGTTTTTAAGGTTAAAATGATATGAACCCAAATAAATGGAGGGATTTTTTTATGAAAAAATTGGCTTTTAGTACTATTATTCTGATGCTAATTCTTGCAGTAGCCGGTTGCTCAGGAAAAGAGAAGTACCTTAAAGCGGATGATGTTACAGTAAGTACAATGCTTGCAAAGGCAAATGGAAAAATTCAAGTTGCAACTGTTGAAGATTTTGATAAAGCCTATTATAATGTTAAGGAATTACAGGATTTTATTGACGGTCAGGTTGCTTCCTATAATAAAAAGGCTGGAGCAGAGAAAATCACAGTAAATTCTGTGGATGGCATTAATAAAAAAGCGGTTATGCTGTTAACTTATTCGGGTATGGATCAATATGCAGCATTTAATGATGTTACGGCTGCGTATTTTAATGGTGGGGTCGTGGATAATCCCCTTACCTTACCTACGACCTTGGTAAATGCCAAGGATGAAACGCTTGCGAGTACAGAAGAAGTACTTCAAAATGAAAAATATAAAATTTTAGTTTTAACTGAGCCCTATAATATTGTCGTTGATGGAAAAGTTAAATTCTATTCCGAGAATGCAACACTAATTGATGAAAACGAGGTTAAAGGTGGAGCTGAGGGCATGACAATTGTAGTATTTAAACACTGATCAGAAGTTTATAATGGAATTAGTTTCCTAAATATTTTAGAGTTTGTGAGGATGGATACATGGAAAAGACAATGGAGAAAATTGTAGCATTAGCGAAAGCAAGAGGTTTTGTATACCCGGGATCCGAGATATACGGCGGTCTTGCTAATACCTGGGATTATGGTAATCTGGGCGTAGAATTAAAGAATAATGTTAAAAAAGCATGGTGGTCAAAATTTATTCAGGAGAACCCATATAACGTGGGAGTTGATTGTGCAATTTTAATGAATCCGCAGACATGGGTGGCTTCCGGACATTTAGGTGGTTTTTCTGACCCATTGATGGATTGTAAAGAGTGCCATGAGCGTTTCCGTGCCGATAAATTAATCGAAGACTATAATATGGAAAAGGGTATTGTAATAGAAGGTTCTGTAGATGCCTGGCCCCAAGATGAAATGAAAAAATATATTGATGAACATAATATTGTATGCCCTACCTGCGGCAAGCATAATTTCACTGATATCCGTCAATTCAACCTGATGTTCAAAACCTTCCAGGGAGTAACTGAGGATGCAAAAAACACGGTATACTTAAGACCTGAGACAGCGCAGGGTATTTTCGTTAATTTTAAAAATGTTCAAAGAACCTCCCGTAAGAAGATACCATTTGGTATCGGTCAGATTGGTAAATCCTTCCGTAATGAAATTACACCAGGTAATTTTACCTTCCGAACCAGAGAATTTGAACAGATGGAGTTAGAATTTTTCTGTGAGCCTGATACTGACCTCGAATGGTTTACTTACTGGAGACAATTCTGCATCGATTGGTTGAAGAACCTTGGTATGAAGGATGATGAGATGAGAGTAAGAGATCATGATGCTGCAGAACTTTCCTTCTATAGCAAAGCAACCACAGATATCGAATTCTTATTCCCGTTTGGCTGGGGTGAATTATGGGGGATCGCAGATCGTACCAATTATGACTTAACACAGCATCAGACAGTATCAAAAGAAGATATGAGTTATTTTGATGATGAGAAGAAAGAAAGATATATTCCTTATGTAATAGAGCCGTCTTTGGGTGCAGATCGCGTAGTATTAGCTTTCTTATGTGCAGCTTATGACGAAGAAACAATAGAAGAAGGAGATGTCCGCACCGTTCTTCATTTTCATCCGGCACTTGCTCCGGTTAAAATTGGTGTGTTCCCATTATCCAAGAAACTGGCTGAGCCTGCAGAGAAAATATTTACAGAATTATGTAAGACTTATAACTGTGAATATGATGACAGAGGTAATATTGGAAAGCGTTACCGCAGACAGGATGAAATCGGAACTCCGTTCTGTATCACCTATGATTTTGAATCCGAAACAGATGGTGCTGTGACTGTTCGTGACAGAGATACAATGCAGCAAGAAAGAATAAAGATAGAGGATTTAAAGGCTTATTTTGAGAATAAGTTCAAATTTTAGAAAAAAACTCTTTCCTTACCATGTTA
>JAQUYQ010000219.1 GCA_028691795.1 Herbinix sp. | reverse complement strand
CGTTAAAACAAAACTCAGCCTCTTTGAGACTTTTTAGTTCACTGGCTTGTGCTCCCTCCGGAGTTATTTCTGTCTCGATTTCTGCTTCTTCCAGACCTTTTGTTTCACAATCTTGTGCTCCCTCTGGGCTTATTCCTATCTCAAATTCTGTATCTTCCAGTTCGATTGATTCACAAGTTTGTGCTCCCTCCGGACTTATTTCTATCTCAAATTCAGTATCTTCTAAGTATTTGTATGTACTTGTTTTCATATCTACCAGACTTTCATTTATATTATTCTTAGTATCTTCCATCTCTGCTTTCTCTTCTATCTTTGCTTTTTCTTCTATCTCTACTTTCTCTTTTATCTCTACTTTCTCTGCTATCTCTTCTTTCTCTTTTATCTCTGCTTTCTCTTCCATCTCTACTTCCTCTGCTATCTCTACTTTCTCTTCCATCTCTACTTTCTCTTTTATCTCTACTTTCTCTTTTATATCTTCTTTCTCTTCCATCTCTGCTTTCTCTTTTATCTCCTTATATGCCTGGCTTGCTGTTATAAGGATATGACCTTCTTTGATAGCATCCAAAACATTTAGCGTATTCATTACTGTTGACTTACTATGTTCTCTTTCCTCATTTTCAGGTTCCTTTGTTCCCAAAGATACAGCCGATTCCATAAATACCAGCTGATTTTGAGCCACTATGTCATTATATCTAACAAATAATCTCATCTGAGACTTTTGCAGATATTGTTGAAATAGAAGGCCCACCCCCACTGCTGCCAATATGGAAAAGTTCTGCAGCAGGTAATAATGGTATCTGTTCTGCATTTCTACAAGCAGATGCATAACAACGCATCCAACAAAAAAAACAGCAAAAATCTGTGCATTATTATCCTTTATAAATAGGAAGCCAACTCCTAATATTGAGAGAAATACAACTAATAAATAATATATATTATTGATATCTGCCATTTGATAAAAAAAGGCTTCCCGCTCCCGTGTTAACAGACCCTGATTATTCATTGTAACGATGTTTGTTGTTGTCCCATAATCATCATTAGACCATACCAAATAAAACTTTTTTGCTAACAACTCCAGTATTCCCTGCGGATCATTTTTCACTTCCTTAATCGCCTGATCCATACAAATTTGATTTGTTTTATTCGCTGATCCCGTCTCATCGTAGGTTTCAAACAAAAAATTCATTGTCTCTTCGCTATAACCGCCATCACTTTTCGTATTCAAACCAACCATTAAGCTATAGCCAGTCGCACCGGAACTTGCTATTTCATTTTGTACTGCAATGGAAATCCCGGCAGTAATAAATTGCGAGCATAGGATATATCCAATAAGAACAAAAACAGCTCTGAAAATGCCTTTTGATAGGAATATTGTACTGAACGATAATTCCGTAATGCTTTTTTGATAGGTTAATTTATAGTTTAGCATCACCAAACATAATAATACCGCTAATACAAACACCAAGGACATCGGTCTGATAGCAGATGCCATCGCAAGAAAAATTCCTATGGCTGCATGAATAAGAACTGGTACAACGACAAATGAATTCTTACCATCGAAATTAGTCACTGCATATATTGTCAATAGTGCTGCACCATATAAAAAGAAGCTAAATACCGCTTCAGAACCATTAATATTAGAATAAATGATTTGAGAGGGCCAAAAACAGGTAATAAGTAAAGCACTAATTCCAGCCACTCGGCCTGCCAAGTGTTTTCCAATCCTATAACAGATTAAAACTGTCAGGGTGGAAATAAACGCATTAAAATAAAGGCATACCTTTGGGGCATTCCCAAATATCCTCATGACAATAGATAATATATAAGAATAACCGTATGTATTCGGAAATAGAACTATGTATTCGTTATCTGTCGTAAGTAAGGTACCTTCTTTAATCATTTTTGCTACATCATAATAAAACTTATAGTCCGATTCCATTTCAACCGGATAATTATTAATAAAATAGATGCGTAGTGCAAAACCGGCACATAAAACAACAAATACAAAGATTGCCTCCACCCATACCGATGCCTTTTTCAAAGGGTTTAATAATTTGATCAGTAAAGGCCTTGTAACCAGATAAAAAATAAAGTTTATTAAAATAAAGACAATAAAAAAGCCGACAATTAACGCTGCTTGCGCAAAATACGGATATTTTTTTTGTGAGCTAAATCCAGATATCCCAAAAATAAGAATTAATACGGAAGCAGCCATATATAATAGCAACGATAAATATATAAACCAGTTTCTTCGAAAGCCCATAATGTACCTCTTTATTTTAAACTAAAAAATTGATTTGAGTGTCATAAGTAGGTAACTAATACTGAATAAAATATAAGTGCTTATATTCATCTCAATCTGCAATTACGACTTATGGCACCCGAATCAACCTTCCGTGCATTACCACAGTGTCTCCTATGTATTTTCCTCATTCTTTTTGTACCTTTTGCTTCTTACCAAAATTAAAATTGCCGATAGCAATAAGATAATCATTGCAGCAACTGCTATAATGGTAAAAACTACCGGTTGCTTATTTTTTTCTATAAATTCTGTGATGGAGGGTTTATTACCTTCACTTAGTTTTTCTATAAAAGTAAAACTCTTCATTTCTAAATCCTGGTCCAGTAGTACACAGTCGCCGGTTAAATCCCATCGCTTTGTATTCATTGAAAGAAAGGACAATGCCTGATTTAAAGTTTCATCATTAGTTCCACAAACTGCTAACATGGCTCTATCTTTGGCAAAAGGGGATTCCATTAATTGAAAAGCAGCAATCTCACTGGCGTAATGACCAGATAGTACCAAATCTTCATTACTTAAAAAAGCGTCCCCATTTTCATTATATTTAAAATACAGATCATCCTGGATATTCTTAATAAAGCTGTTGGATTGGCTGGTACCTGCTGTAATTATGTTATAATCTGCATCTGTTTTGTCAAATTCTCCGGCGCGTATCACTTTTAAATCACCATAGGCGGCAACTTCATATCCATACAAGGCTACTGTTTTACCAATTAAATTAAGCTCCGAACTAGTCGGCGTATCACTCGTTATAATTAAAACATCGTTAAAAATGCCCAAGTCTTGATAAGGTGAGGGAAAGTAATCAAAGGATATATTTAAATTCTCTCTTGAAGGAAGGTAAAGGATTGAATCCCCTGTAACATAAGCCCAAGGCATCTCATCCTGCCTTAACGTACAAAACAAATCCTGAATTTCTAAATCAAACGATATTTTAATATTACTTGCTGTCGTCCCTACAACATCCGCCGGCATTGCAAAGGAAAGCTCATCCCCTCCTGCATTTTCCTTACTCAGCCTTTTACTTGCTACTGGTACATTTCCCCAATAAACTGTGATTAAGGACCGGGTAAAATCCAGGTTCTCGCTGTAACGAAAGTTTAAAGATATCTTACCTGCAGAAGACAGAGCATAATTATTACCAAACGGCAAATATAGTATTTCTTCTTTATGGAACGGTCCGATATAAGAAATACCACTCCCTACAAGATCCTTTATTGTATAGCTGCCTGCCACCAGCTGACTTAACATTTTTGCTTCATACGCTGCCTGAGCACTATTTTCGTCCACATAGGTAATATTTACTTTTTCCTGGGAGAGTCTCGCTTCGTCCAAAAGCATATGAACTGCTTCCATTAAGTTTTCTTCTTTGTCTGCCG
>JAQUYQ010000218.1 GCA_028691795.1 Herbinix sp. | reverse complement strand
TAATTATCATAATCTGGTGGAATGTGGTAATTATAATGCGGCTAAGGAAAAAGGACTTGTACGTTCAGAAGGAAAAGAATATGTAGTACAGGACGGCGATGTGGTTCTATTCCGTTTCAATGTATAGTTAAGAAAAATATAATTAGAAAGCGGTGACGTATTGCTGGATAGTATAAATACCAATATTAATTTCCCTAATTTGGGAATTGAGCTGAAAAATATTGCATCTGGAATTGATGTATTTGGTTATCGAATTGCGTTTTATGGAATAATCATTGGTATTGGAATGCTGTTTGGTTGGCTGATTGCTGAGTGGACAGCAAAGAGAACCGGCCAAAATCCGGAATTCTATTTGGATTTTGCATTAGTGGCAATCGCTGTATCTGTTATAGGTGCCAGGGTATATTATGTGATTTTCGCATGGGATGAATTTGCAGATAATCCATTATCCATACTCAATCTGCGAACGGGCGGACTAGCAATCTATGGCGGAATTATTGGAGGCGTACTGACGGCCTTAATTTATACCAAAATTAAGAAATGTTCCTTCTGGTTACTTGCTGATACTGGATGTATAGGCTTAATTACCGGACAGATGATTGGACGATGGGGCAACTTCTTTAATAGAGAAGCCTTTGGCAAATATTCTAACGGTCTTTTTGCAATGCAGCTTGACAGAAGAGTTGTTTCTGATGTATATAGGGAATCGGTTTTAGTTTCCAGACTGAAGGAGATATATGCAGGAAAAACGGTTGCATTAGAACGTATATTAGAAATACGAAATAGTGTTGTAACAGTGGATGGTGTCCAATATATTCAGGTACATCCGACCTTTTTGTATGAATCCTTTTGGAACCTTTGTTTATTAATTATTTTAATTCTATATACTAAGCATAAAAGGTTTGATGGAGAAATTATGCTGCTATACCTGGCAGGTTATGGACTGGGTCGTGTATGGATTGAAGGTTTAAGAACGGATCAGCTATTTCTTTGGGGAACACCATTTGCCGTATCTCAGCTTCTGTCGGCGCTTCTAGTTATAGGTTCCGTTATCTTACTTATTATAAAAAGACAAAAGGCAGTAAAAAAATAGATATATTATTTTTTATTTGCCCGACAAAAGCCCAAATTAGCTTAAGCCGATGAATGTGGCTGCATATATATTCAGATGGCGCAGACCGGCATCTAGTGATTGCCTTCTTTTTGGCAATCACTAGATGGTAAGGCAAGTCCAGATGGATATATATGCAGTCATATTCATCATACACGAATTCAATTGGCTTTTATCGGGTAAACCATTGTTTTTCATAATAGAGCTTGGGACCATTTTCCTACGCTCTATTATTTTTGTCTATATATTGACATAATTTGTTCGATTTTGAGAAATCATACAATATATTGTTGTTGCTTGTCTAAAAAGCACAGAAATCCTACTTAAATAAGGATTCCTGTGCTTTTGTTTTTGATTTGATACTTGATTAATTCCCAAAACTAATATAAAATATACACATAAGTGGAGCAAAGTGGTGGAAAGTGGAGTAAATGACCATGAAAGTGGGACGAGCTTCAATGGATACTGCAAGCAAAGGATGAAGAAGGTGCAGCCAAATGTTCATGGGTGAATTTGAGCATTCTATTGACGCAAAGGGAAGAATTATCATACCGTCCAGATTCAGAGAAGATCTGGGGGAGAAATTTGTTGTTACCGTAGGCTTGGATGGTTGTTTATTTGCGTACCCTGAAAATGAATGGCAGTCCTTTGCCTCAGAGCTTGGAAAACTTCCGGGAACCAAAGAAGCAAGACAGCTGCAACGTTATTTTTTTGGAAAAGCTGCTGCATGTGAAGCAGACAAGCAGGGAAGAATATTAATACCTGCTGTTCTTAGGGAAAACGCAGGATTAGAGAAGGACATTATCTTTGTAGGAGTACTAAACAAAATTGAAATATGGAGTAAGGAACGCTGGGAGAATAATAACGATTATGATGATGTGGATGCTATCGCAGAACATATGACGCAGTTTGGTATAAGCTTTTAAACGGCAGAATGGAGATTACTATGGCATTTGAACACAAATCAGTATTGTTGGAAGAAACGATAGAAAATTTAAATATAAAGCCAAACGGTATTTATGTTGATGGAACCTTGGGAGGCGCTGGTCATTCTTACGAGATAACCAGACGTTTGACAAGCGGACGATTAATCGGAATCGATCAGGACGAAGCAGCAATAAAAGCTGCAGGGGAGCGGTTGGCAGAATATAAAGATAAAGTTACCATTGTCAGAAACAATTACTGTGATATTAAGCAAATACTGAATAGCTTATCGATTGATCAGGTTGATGGAATTCTACTGGATCTGGGGGTTTCCTCCTACCAGTTAGATACCCTGGAGAGAGGTTTTTCTTATAAGGAAGATGCTCCCCTTGATATGAGAATGGATACAAGAAATACATTTACAGCAAAAGATATCATCAATAATTACAGTGAGATGGAGCTGTTTCGGATTATTCGTGATTACGGGGAAGATAATTTTGCAAAGAATATCGCAAAGCATATCGTAAGGATGAGAGAGGAAAAGCCGATTGAAACAACCTTCGAATTGATTGAGGCCATCAAAGCAGCGATTCCAATGAAACTTCGAATAAATACAGGTCATCCGGCAAAAAGAACATTTCAGGCAATCCGGATTGAGTTGAATAAGGAGCTCGAAGTGTTAAAGAACTCGTTACAGGATATGATTGAATTATTATCTCCTGGGGGCAGGCTGTGCATTATTACCTTTCATTCCTTAGAAGATAGGATTGTAAAATCGTGTTTTAAGCAAAATGAAAATCCATGTACATGCCCACCAAGTTTTCCGGTGTGTGTATGCGGTAAGCTGCCAAAAGGGCGGGTAATTTCAAGAAAACCCATACTTCCCACAGAAGAAGAAATAGAATACAATAAAAGATCGAAAAGTGCTAAATTGAGAGTGTTTGAAAAGGCGATGTCGGGGGAAAGACTCATAAAAAGGTAGCAGTATTAAAGGTCAAACGAGATTATATAAAGCACATTAAGAATATAGATTATAGGGACATATAACTGGGAGAGGTGATTTCTTGCATGGAGGCAAACAAAAGCTACTATAAAAATGAAAATACGAGGACAAGCTACGTGGAGGGTAATACAGTACGTAAGCTTAGTACTGCACCGGATACGTGGAGAGAAGAACAGTATTATGAGGTGCCCTCGCCAAGAAGACAGGAACGTAAACAGACAAAATCATTATCAGGGATCAATTTTACGTCGCTACTGGTTTTATCAGTAGCTATCATTGCGACATTATATGTTTGCGTGGAATATTTAAAGATACAGTCGGATGTCACACAGATGAATAAATCAATTGTAACACTGCAGAAGGATCTTACTACCTTAACAAAAGAAAATGATGCAGAATATGAAATGGTAAATACTGCCTACGATCTTGATTATGTATATCATGTTGCAGTTGAAGAACTTGGTATGGTTTATCCTAATAAAAATACAGTAATAACTTATGAAAGCAGCGATGATGATTATGTAAGACATTATGAAGATATACCACAATAATATCCTGCAAATGTGGACGAGGTTAAACTTACGATGGAAAAGAAAGTAGATAGAACAAATAGAAAATTTACTTCACGAATGCAAGCAAGATTATTGCTTGTATTTTGTGTTGTTACTCTGC
>JAQUYQ010000217.1 GCA_028691795.1 Herbinix sp. | reverse complement strand
AACTTGACATTCGATGAAATTTATATTATATTATGAAAGCACTCATTAAAATAATACCAGATGATTGGTAAACCCAAATACTTATTTTAATTAAAATGCGCGAGTGGCTCAGTGGTGGAGTATCGCCTTGCCAAGGCGAGGGTCGCGGGTTCGAATCCCGTCTCGCGCTTAACTTATTTCGTCAGAAGTCCTTTATCTATTAGGCTTCTGGCGATTTTTCGTTTCTGGAGTTTTGCGTACCCATGAGTACGTCACTTCCATTCATCTCAGAAAGAGCATTTACTATTTGTTTTGATGTCTTTTGATTCAATCTTTCACCCTACGATAAGTACGATCAAACCGTTAGACACATAAAAACGAGCTGTCTACTTGCCAGAGATCGGTTCACGGTTCAGCTTGAAACACAGCTCGTTTTTATATGAATGGTTAGTAATATTAACTCTGGAATTATTTCAGCTTCATAAAATAGCAGATTAAATATAATAGGAACAAATGAACAGGATAAAATAAATAAAATATATATTTTAAATTTATGCCGCGTTTTCCATTATAAAAACGTATCAGAATCAAGTCAAAGAATGCTGTAAACTCAGAAAATGATAAGATTGTAAGAGTGATACAGCCACCTAGCATAGATTTCATATAGCTTTTTCGAAGTCCATACATAATTGCTATTGTAAGTACTCCAAATCCGGAATAATCCGTCTTAAGTAGTTCTGCAAGAAGCATTCCAGCTGCTAAAACCCCAAGATCTGCAAACCATACACTGGCTTTTAATGAACTTTTTTTATTCATAACTGCATAAATCAGAAGAGCGATAGAACTGAATATGGCTGTCAAAATGATTAAAGTTAATATATCAATACTGGATGCAGTGGTTGTTTTACTAATAGTTAAGATTATATTTATAATCCGAATTAAACCTTTTACATAATATGTTACTACACAACCAATCAAGATAGCTCCTGCGACTACCATTGCTGGTAGCAATTTTTTATCTCTTTTTTTATCGGAAACGGCTTTAAATCCAATCATAACAAGCAGGCCAATTAGTAGTGTAAAAAAAACATTCTGATGAGACATATCGATAGTCTTTCCGAATATTGCTAGATCAAATGGTATTTCTGAAACCAAGGAAAAAATAGCAAGCCGAATTGCATACTTTTGTCTATTCCGAGTATGAAGGAACCCTTCCACCAAAAGAAAACAAAAAATAGGGAAAGCCAGTCGGCCAATTAATCTCATTATAAAATATACAATATATAAAACTATATTATTATTTAAAAAAGTTTGTGTTGCCTGTATATCACTCGCGTCAAGATTATACATACCTTTCGCGGCAAGGACTTTATCTATGACCGCTGCTCCTATATGATCGATCAGCATAGTAAAGATTGCAATTAACTTTAGGGTACTTCCACTGATGCCTCTTTTTGATGTTTTCATCTCTGTGTTCACTGAAGTATATGTATTACCATCCATCTTTTTTATAATCCTCCTATGGTTTTAGGAGGATTTGTCCTCCTGCTTTTTTGAAAGGGTTTACTCTCCTAATATTTATAAAGAGGATATACCTCCAATAAATATTAGGAAGTAATACCTCCATTAGCATAAATATATGTCTACACCATAGTATAACATTCGATTATAAATAGCAATACTATTACCATATAATTACATTTCTTAATAAATTTTTATGAATAACAAGTGAATTAGTATACTAAGTCCACCCCTGCGTCTTGCTTACCTGTATAAATTCAATATCTGAAAATAGCTTTCTGATTTTCACAATAACGTCTACGCTTTTTTGGCATTAATCCTGAAGAAAAGCTTCTTCTGCAATTCTTCTAAGGGCTCGCATTTACTGACATTGACTGATTCTACTTAAGATACTCTCTCCAGGGAAAACATAACATTGTTATACTGTCAACTTCTATTTTTCAGCATTATGCTAATAAGTAGAACTTCATTACAATTTTGTATTTTCTATGGATGGAGTTAAATTTATAGTTTCCTTTTAAAGAAAAGTTAGTTATACTTGAAGTATTCGTATTTTATACATAAATATAATGAGGAAATATATTAATACACGCAAAAAGCTTCGTAAAACACAAGACTAATGTAAAAATGGAGGGTATTATGAAGAATGAATTACTAACGATTGGTCCGGTTACTATTTACGGGTATGGTTTAATGATTGCTATTGGAATCATTTCAGCTTATCTTGTCGTAGAATATAGGGCTAAGAAAAAAGGTCTGCCGTATGAATTGATTTTTAACTTAACAATTTGGTGTGTTGCCGGCGGAATCCTTGGTGCAAAACTATTATATCTAATTACTCAGATCAAGAATATTATAGCTGATCCGAAAAGCTTACTTCAAATATCGGAAGGCTTTGTTGTATTTGGCGGTATCATTGGTGGAATTTTAGCCGGTTATTTGTTTTGCAGGAAGCATAAAATGAATTTTTTAACCTATTTTGATTTAACTATGCCCTCAATTGCATTGGCTCAGGGCTTTGGCCGCATTGGTTGCTTACTTGCTGGATGTTGTTATGGAGTAGAGACGAATAGCCCTCTAGGGATAATTTTCCATACTTCCAAATATGCTCCCAATGGAGTTCGATTAATTCCGACACAGCCAATTTCAAGTGCACTTGATTTTCTTAATTTTGCTGCATTGATATTCATCTCAAAGAGGACAAAGGCCGATGGGCAAGTAGCAGGCTTTTACCTGGTATTTTTAGGCCTAGGAAGATTTATACTTGAATATTTCCGTGGAGACTTGGAACGCGGAAGTGTTGCTGGTATTTCTACCTCACAGTTTATCTCTATTTTCTTTATCTTTATTGGTCTGGCAATCATTATTATAAGGGGCATTAGTGTAAGAAAGGCCTCTTTGAAGGAAGATTAGACGGCATATAGTAAGTCATATATCGAATAATATCTGTTAACAGCGTGATACCATTTCTTTGCGGGTGGATTTATCCTCTTCCCCATGAGTAGCAACTGATTATTTACGGTTGCACTCACAATGTTTGGTTTATCGCTGTTTTTATGCATTATGCAGTATAATCATGCACATCGCGCATTAATATACGCATATAGGAAGCATTGTCTTATTATGTTGTATTATGTAGGTTGATATTATATAATAAGAATCACTAGATTTGTTAATGGAGGACCGATATATTGGCAGCAAAAGCGTATACTCACTTATTGTTAAAATTATGTACCTTTATTATTCTATGCATTTTCTATGTAATACTTCAAAATGATAGCGCTGTTGCTATGGAAAACTCATCAAAAAGAGTTTTATTTATTAGCTCTTATACAGAAAGTTATGAAGCGGTTCCTCAGGAAATTAACGGTATTGAGAAAATCTTTACTCCCTTGGGAATTAGTTTGGATATAGAATACATGGATACAAAGCGACTTGATACAGCACAGAACATTACCCTTTTCTACTTTCTGCTTAAATACAAACTAAATCATGTTGAACCATATGATGCTATCATTGTTGGAGATGACAATGCCCTGCAATTTGCTATGAATTTTCAAAATGAGTTATTTTCCGGATTACCTATTATATTTTTAGGTATTAATGATATTCATCGGGCCGAGACAGCCGGAGAAGACCCTAATATTACCGGTATTATAGAAAAAATTTCTATAAAAGAAAATATTGAGCTCGCTTTAAAATTTAATCCTGAGGCA
>JAQUYQ010000048.1:4128-17619 GCA_028691795.1 Herbinix sp. | reverse complement strand
TGGAGCACGATAGGGTTCGGATTTTTCTATGCACCGTTAAGTTTTGCTTCCGTATACGGTGCCTCCTGGTTAGTTGCTGCAACTTGGCAGGTTACTATAATTGCGGGTGTACTTTTATCCCCATTATTTTTTAAGTATAAACAATCGAATATGGGAATTATTAAAGTAAGAAATAAAATCCCGAAAAAGGCATTACTTATGTCTTCTGTGATATTAATAGGTATATTTTTAATACAATTTGAAGATGCAAATAATATCTCTAATTTAAGGATGTTTCTCGTAGTTATACCGGTTATTATAGCAGCTTTCTCTTACCCGCTTGGTAATCGTAAAATGATAGAATTTTGTGATAACAGATTTAATACATATCAGAGAGTATTTGGCATGACACTATGCAGTATGCCTTTTTGGGTAATCATATCAATATTTGGATTTTTAGATACCGGATTACCCAACAAAAGCCAGATGATGCAGTCATTAATTGTTGCGATATTTTCAGGGATCATCGCTACCATATTATTCTTTAAGGCTACAGATATGGTTAGCAAGGATATGAATAAATTGGCAGTTATTGAATCAACTCAGTCAGGTGAAGTAATATTTACACTGATAGGAGGAGTTTTTGTTTTTCAAGATAAAATGCCAACAGTGGTTGGGTTTATTGGTATTTTGATAGTTGTAATTGGAATGATACTAAATAGCTTAATACAATCACGGCTATCAGATAAAATCTGAAGCGATACCTGGGTATTACCATCTATATATTGCCCATATAATAAAAAGCTCGTAAGATTAAGGTTCAATTTGACTTAATCTTACGAGCTTTTTGATTATGATAAGTGAATTGACGGTCAATCATCATGTTTTATTTCAATCTGGTTATATGTACACAATATACATATATATTCTGAATCTTTTTTGCCTCAACATCATCTACATGGATTAGTGGCTGGGTTTCAGAGGGAGTAATATACGTTTTAAAAATAATACCATCCTGATTAACACGCATATTTCTAATGTGCTTATATTCATAGTCCTTTTTTGGAATACTGATATAGTTGAAAATAATATCGTATGCGTCCGGATGTGAGAAGCAAAGGATGATGTCTTCCTTATTATACATTCCTATAATCTCTCTGGCTTCTTCAAAGGTCATATTAGTGCATTTGTATTCGCCTTCGTTAAATAGAGTGTTCATATTGCTGTTATCAAGCAGTAGTAATGGATTTTCAATACTTTTTTTAGACATAGAATTCCACTCCTTCCTTAATCTACCCAAACATGGGTATTTGGCTTTGTCAGCATGGAAAATATAAGCGATAAGTGATAGAAATTAAAATGGAAAATATCTCTTATATTAATCAGTATATGGTGGCAGTAGCTATTTGTCAACAAAATGTATTGGTAAGTCGATTCAATCGATATAAATTTAGATAGATAAAAAAGAATCATTCACCTTTTCAGATGAATGATTCTTTTTTATGAGTAAATGAATGATTTTATTGACATAGAGCCATATTAATTACTTGTTAATGCTTCTCTTAACATAAGTTGTATGCAGAAGCTCATGAGCCTTATGACTTCCAGGCTTTCCAAGATATTCATCGTAAAGAGCCTTGATAGATGGATTCTCGTGAGATTTTCTTAACGGCATTTCAGCATCCTGATTGTAAAGTGCTTTAGCACGAAGAGCTCTGATATCTGTAAAGTTTCTTACAGTAGCAGGTTGTTGAGGCTGTCCGCCACCATTTACACAACCGCCAGGGCATCCCATGATTTCGATGAAGTGGTAATTTTTCTTACCGGATTTAACATCTTCAAGGAGCTCTCTTGCGTTAGCAAGTCCGGAAGCTACTGCTACGTTGATATCCAAACCAGCTACATGATAAGTAGCCTCTTTAATACCTTGTGTTCCTCTAACTTCAGAGAATTCAGGATTAGGAAGTTCTTTACCTGTTAAAACTTCAACGGCTGTTCTAAGAGCTGCTTCCATAACACCGCCGGTAGCGCCGAAGATAACTGCAGCTCCGGTGGATCTGCCTAACGGATCATCAAAGTCTTCATCCGGAAGGGATAAGAAGTTTAAGCCCACGCGCTCAACCATTTTAGCAAGCTCACGTGTAGTGATGGAGATATCTACATCAGGAACACCCGCTGCGCTCTGATCATCTCTGCCAATTTCAAATTTCTTTGCAGTACAAGGCATTACGCTGACCATAACAATTTTATTTGGATCAATGCCCATCTTCTCAGCATAATAGGTCTTTGTGATAGCACCAAACATCTGCATAGGAGATTTACAGCTGGACAAATTGTCTAACATATCTGGATAGTAGTGTTCACAATATTTAATCCATCCTGGTGAACAGGAAGTAATTAAAGGTAATACACCACCGTTATTAATTCTGTCAAGTAATTCGGTAGCTTCTTCCATAATCGTAAGATCGGCAGCGAAATCAGTATCAAATACTTGATCAAAGCCTAAACGACGTAAAGCTGAAACCATCTTACCTTGTACATTGGTACCAATCGGAAGCCCGAAAGCTTCGCCAAGGCCCGCACGAACTGCAGGAGCAGTCTGTACAATAACATATTTATCAGGATCTGCAAGAGCTGCAAATACTTCACTAGTAGAGTCCTTTTCAGTAAGTGCTCCAGTAGGACATACTGCGATACATTGACCACAGGATACACAGCTTGTATCGCCTAAGCCCATATCGAAAGCACATGAGATATTAGTATCAAAACCACGCTCATTCGCACCAATTACACCGATACCCTGAGTTTTTTCGCAAACTGCGGAACAACGTCTGCAAAGGATACATTTATTGTTATCACGAAGCATGTGAGCAGAAGTAGCATCAGTATTGTAAAGAGTACGTGCACCATCATAAAGACCTTCATCTTCAACCTTAAGGTCGTTACAAAGCTTCTGAAGTTCACAGCTACCGCTGCGTACACAGGATAAACATTTTCTGTCATGGTCGGATAAAATAAGCTCTAAAGTCTTCTTACGGGAAGCAAGTACTTTTTGTGAGTTTGTTGTAATTTCCATGCCTTCATTAATCGGATACATACAGGAAGCAACAAGGCTTCTTGCACCTTTAACTTCAACAACACAGATACGGCAGGCACCGATTTCGTTAATACCCTTTAAATAACAAAGAGTAGGAATATCGATATGAGCAAGCTTAGCAGCTTCCAAAATAGTGGAACCCTTAGGTGCTTCAACTGGCATACCATTTATTTTTATATTAACAGTTTCCATTACTAACCTCCATCTTCAAAATAGATTCGAAAAGTCACGATAGTGATTTTTTTACGTGTGAATTATATTGATATGATTTGCATATAATGCGAAAATATATTCACACCTCGAAACATGCCAGGCTTTGTCTGGCGCAAATGTTATTTCTTAGAAATAGCGCCGAATTTACATTTTTCCATACAAGCGCCACACTTGATACATTTACTCTGGTCGATAATATGAGCTTCTTTTACCTTGCCAGTAATTGCGCTATTCGGACAAACTCTTGAACATAAAGTACATCCTTTACATTTGTCTGCGTCAATTACATAGGAAAGAAGAGCTTTACAAACGCCGGATGGGCATTTCTTATCAACAACGTGAGCAACATATTCATCTCTAAAGAAACGTAAGGTTGAAAGTACCGGGTTCGGAGCTGTCTGGCCAAGACCGCAAAGAGCGTTGTCTTTGATATAGTAACAAAGATCTTCCATCTTCTTAAGGTCTTCCATCGTACCTTGGCCATTTGTAATCTTCTCTAACATTTCATGAAGACGTTTTGTTCCGATACGGCAAGGAGTACATTTACCGCAGGATTCATCTACTGTGAATTCAAGGAAGAACTTAGCGATATCAACCATGCAGTTATCTTCGTCCATTACGATGAGACCACCGGAACCCATCATGGAACCGATACTGATTAAGTTGTCATAATCAATCGGAATATCAAAATGCTCTGCAGGGATACATCCGCCGGATGGACCGCCTGTTTGAGCTGCTTTAAACTTCTTGCCATTCGGGATACCACCGCCGATTTCGTCAATTACTGTACGAAGAGAGGTACCCATAGGGATTTCTACAAGACCGGTATTGTTGATCTTGCCGCCGAGAGCGAATACTTTGGTTCCCTTGGATTTTTCTGTACCCATGGATGCAAACCATTCTGGACCGTTTAAGATAATCTGAGGAATATTAGCATAAGTCTCAACGTTATTTAAAATTGTAGGCTTCTGGAAAAGACCCTTCTGTGCAGGGAACGGAGGACGAGGACGAGGCTCACCACGGTTACCTTCGATAGAAGTCATAAGAGCTGTTTCCTCACCACAAACGAATGCACCTGCTCCAAGTCTTATATCAACATCAAAATCAAAATCACTACCAAAGATGTTCTTACCAAGTAAACCATATTCTCTTGCCTGACCGATAGCGATCTTCAAACGCTCAACAGCAATTGGGTACTCAGCACGTACATAGATATAACCTTGAGTTGCGCCGATGGCATAACCAGCAATAGCCATAGCCTCAAGTACAACATGAGGATCACCTTCCAAAACGGAACGGTCCATGAATGCACCCGGGTCACCTTCATCAGCGTTACAGCAAACATATTTCTGGTCTGCATCATTTCCCTTTGCAAGCTTCCATTTTAAGCCGGTAGGGAAACCACCGCCGCCACGGCCTCTAAGACCACTGTCTAAGATGGACTGGATAACCTGATCAGGTGTATATTCGGTTAATACTTTACCAAGAGCTTCATAGCCGTTGGTACCGATATATTCGTCAATATTCTCTGGATTAATAACACCACAGTTACGAAGAGCGATTCTGTGCTGTTTCTTATAGAATTCTGTTTCGTTTAAGGATTTAATTCCATCCTCAGTAATCATTTCTTTGTAAAGGAGACGGGTAACGATACGTCCCTTTAATAAATGTTCGGATACGATTTCCGGAATATCTTCTTCTTTAACCATCGCATAAAAGGTTGCTTCCGGATAGATAATTACGATAGGTCCTAAAGCACAAAGTCCGTGACAGCCTGTCTGTACTACTGCTACTTCTTCCTTGAGACCATTTTTCTTAATTTCTGATTGCAGTGACTCGATAATTTTTGCACTTCCAGAGGAAGTACATCCGGTACCACCGCAAACCAACACGTGTGAACGATACATAATGTGCCCTCCTTCAGATTAGCCGAGTATCTCGGATATTGTATATTTTTTAACTGCCTGACCATGAATTAAGTGTTGTTCAACCACTTCAAGTGCCTTTTCAGGAGTCATCTTTACATAAGTTACTTTATCTTTACCAGGTTCCAATACTTCAACGATTGGCTCGTATTGGCATAAACCGATACATCCGGTCTGTGTTACAGATACATTTGTAAGCCCTTTAGTTTGAATTGCATCGGAAAGTGCAGTAAGAACAGGTCTTGCACCGCTTGCGATACCGCAGGTAGCCATACCTACAATAACACGGGTCTGGTCACTGGATTCACTACGAATACCAATCTGACCCTGCATCTTTTCTCTGATTGCCTTAAGCTCTTCTAGAGATTTCATGCTTAATCCTCCTTAATTAAACTGAAATTATTAAGTTGCGTAGAGAGGAGGATTTATCCTCTCTTAATGTGACTATAAATTTACGTTACTAGGTTAGGAGGATTTATTCTCCTAATCCATAATTCGTGTCAAGGGAATTGGTATGCCAATTCATCTTGTTATTATTGTGTCGCCAACACAAGGGTCACCCCTTCAAGTTTGTTATAGCCTAATTTTCTTTGTTAAATATACGGAGTATTATACAAGGTATCCTCCGTCTGTTTCGTTTTGGTTCTCTTCTAAGAACTCTTTAATGTATTCCGATACTTCTGGTGAATTTAAGGGTACATCGTTAAGAATTTCACGAAATTCCCTAGTGTTGAGTGTAAACTGATTACAATCAAATTGATAAGTATAGACAAAATTAATTTGCGTATTTAGAGTTATTAATGTATGAATGGTGCTGTTCATATCACCTAATGGCATTCGGTCTATATGTGATAGTTTAAACTGTGCTATCACGGTGGTTCCTACACCAACTGTAGAAACAATACGAAAGGTACCCCCGGTACTTAAAGCTGCCATCTTAAAAAATGGTACACCCAACCCGATCTTTCTCGTGGTTCTTGTGGTAAAGAAAGGATCTTCTACCTTTTGCAACTGTTCTTTGGTCATACCGCAGCCGTTATCGGCAATTGTTATCGTCAGTGTATCTAATTCTCTTTGTATCTGTACTATTATTTCAATCAGGTCAGCACCTGCTCGGATTGAATTATTAGCTACATCCAATACATTAAGAGATAATTCAGTCATCATATTATTCGTACTTGGTTAAAATACCCTCAAGATCATCAACGGATAATTTACCATATACATCTTCGTTGACAGTCAGTACCGGTGCGAGACCGCAAGCACCGATGCAACGGCAGGATTCTAGTGAAAACTTACCATCTGTAGTACATCCGCCATCAGTTACACCAAGTAAATCTTGTAACTTATTAAAAATGTCTCCTGAACCTTTTACATAGCAAGCGGTTCCCAAGCAAACTGAAACATTGTACTTGCCCTTTGGGCTAAGTGAAAATTGTGAATAGAATGTTACTATACCATAGATTTTCTCCAATGGTACATTCATTTCGTTGGAAATAATGGTCTGAACTTCTACCGGAAGATAGCCATAAATTCCTTGTGCCTTTTGTAATATGGGCATCAGAGCACCTTTGTCATCTTTATGTTCCGCAATGACTTTTAAAAGTGCAGCTTCCTGCTCTTTCGTTCCTGCAAAGGGTACTGTTTTATTTTGCGATCCCATTTTTTAACCTCCTTGAATTAAACTGTGTCGCCACAAACATTGACATTATACCATAAGTATGTTAAAAAATCTACAAAAATTATTAACAACAATCATTACCTTAATAAAATTAGTTATATGCAACATGTATAATGACTATTATTTGCGTTAAAAACGCTATCTGCATATACAATATATACTAGAATTACAATCATAACAAGATTGTAATTACTGACAAATTGATATATAATTAGTCCGTAGTGGAAATGAACCAGTTTACTCCACAATAACTAAGCTTAAGTTTATTAGGGCATTGCAGGAGAAAGCGAAGAAAATAGAAAGGGTGCCGCCATGGATGAGATTAACAAGCAACAATTAAATCAGTTATTACAGACAGCACCAGGGGGAATTGCAAAGCTGGCCTTTGACGATATGCTGACAATTCTTTATGCGACGGATACTTTTTATTCTTTAATCAAAAATGTGTCTGACAAAGTGATTACGAAGGCACCGTTAGCATTACTTAAAATTGTATATTCAGCAGATATGATATATGTAACACAGCAATTAGCAGCACAAAAACACAGAGAAGATGGTATGATTAATATTAATTTCCGTACTTTGCAGTACGATGGGAGCTTTAAGTGGGTTATGATAACGGGCAATAAGACACAGGAGACGTACCTTTTTGGTATGAAAACAGTTCCAATTTACTCGTGTATTGCTATGGATATTACTAATCTAATGGTTAATTATAAGAAACTTGAGCAAACGAATGACTACCATAATAAAATTCTAGAATTATCCAGAGATTTATATTTTGAATATGAGATAGCAACTGATACCTTATCCTTTTCTGAACTGTTCCGAGAAATATTTGGTAAAGACTCTGTATTGCCGGGATTTCGTAAGAGATTAGAGAAAACGAAGCTGATACATCCGGATGAACTGCCCGCAGTAATTTCTATTTATAACAGTATGATGAGCGGAAGAAAGTTGGCAAGGTTTGAACTTAGGCTTTTCTCAAAGGTAGGTGTTCCAACTGGGTATATTTGTTATGCATCCATGATATTTGATGAAAACAGGAACCCGTATAAAGTTGTGGGGAAATTATCTACAATGAATAATGCTACGAAAGAACCGGAAATACAGGCGTATAAACCAAACTTGGATAGCTTGACAAAAGTCTGTTCAAAGGAATCAGCAGAACTACTGATTAAAGAGGCCGCGATGAAGCAGCAGGATAATTCTCTTTCCGCCTTATTTGTGATTGATATCAGAAATTATAAAAGTATTAATGAAGTAAGAAAAAGCATTAAAGGTGAAAATATTTTAACATTAATCGGAGAACAATTGAGAAATCAATTTCGTACAACCGATATCGTAGGCAGGATGGGGTTGAATGAATTTGTAGTATATATGAAGGATGTTCAAACAGATAGAAACGTATATGATAAGGCAGAGCATTTGTGCAAAATAATTGAGGCAATCTACTCCTATGAGCACACAAAGAGCGGCATCTCTACCAGTATCGGAATTACTTTGCAAAAGGGAGCGCAGGAATACCTTACGCTTTTGGCCAATGCAAATACAGCATTAGTGATGGCTAAAAAAGTACCAACCAGTTCATTTGAAGTATTTAGCGGAGCAATAAATTAAAGAGTATGGTAATTTTGAAGTATAAAAAGCATTTTGAAAAATATTAAAATTACCTAAGTGAATTATGAAAAACGTAAATCATTTTGAAATTCTTTCAAGTATTATTTGAGATATATTTTATTGAATTTGTTTAAACATAAAAATGGAGGTTTGTATGACAATTGATAATATTAAAGAGATATTAGGAGCGAGCTATATTGTCGGTGAAGAGTGGAAGGACAGAGAAGTGCACACTGCCTGTGGCTCTGACATGATGAGTGATGTTCTTGCTTTTATGAAGGATCAATCGGTTTTGCTGACGGGTCTGTGCAATCTTCAGGTAATCAGAACCTGTGAAATGATGGATATTATCTGTATTGTTTTTGTCAGGGGTAAATTACCTGATGATGCTATGATTAATATGGCTAAAGAAAAAGAAATAGCTATCCTATCCACGGGGCATAGAATGTTTTCTGCCTGTGGAGTGCTTTATGAAAAAGGTTTAACGGGAGGTCCGACATATCGTGAGTGATACTATAACAATGACATATGAGGTACCGGCTGATGATTTTACCAGAGCAGGTGAAGCCTCAAGTAATGTAAAGAGTAAGTTAAAGAAAATGGGAGTTGACCCCGATATCATCCGAAAGGTTTCGATTGCCATGTATGAAGGTGAAATAAATATGGTAATCCACGCTTGTGGAGGCACGATTGATGTTATCATATCTCCGGAAGAGATAGAAATGATCCTTAAAGATCAGGGTCCTGGAATCGAGAATATCGAACTTGCAATGCAGGCAGGTTATTCTACTGCCCCGGATAATATTCGTACATTGGGCTTTGGAGCAGGTATGGGATTGCCCAATATGAAGAAATACTCGGATGAAATGAATATAGAGAGTGTTTTAGGAGTTGGTACCACAGTCACTATGAAGGTAAAGATGTTTGAATAGCAAGACGAACTTTACAAGTAGCGAAGCATTCTCGCTTCTGCCAATTTATACAATAAATAAAAGTATTTTATAAGTATTAAAGCATTAAAATTAATTTATTCTGGTACAGGAGGAAAAGGCAATGGGTAATTTTTTTACTTCAGTTCACTTGAAGGAAGATTTATGCATGGGTTGCATAAATTGCATTAAGAGGTGCCCTACGCAAGCGATTCGTGTTAGAAATGGAAAAGCCGTGATAACAAAGGAATTTTGTATTGATTGTGGTGAATGCATACGAATTTGCCCGCATCATGCCAAAGAAGCTACATATGATTCTCCTGAAATTATGAAGAAATATGAATATACAGTAGCATTGCCGGCTCCCTCCCTGTATGGTCAGTTTAATCATCTTGAGGATATTAATATTGTCCTGACTGCATTAATAAAGATGGGATTTGATGATGTCTTTGAAGTCAGTGGAGCAGCGGAGCTTGTATCGGAAATTTCAAGAAAATATGTTATGGAGCATAAGGAAAAATGGCCGCTCATCAGTACCGCATGCCCTTCCGTAGTAAGATTAATTCAAGTGCGTTTTCCTAATTTAATTGAACATTTATTACCGGTCAGTGCTCCGGTGGATCTTGCAGCTGCTTTGGCAAGAGAAAAAGCCATGAAGAAAACAGGTCTTCCAAGGGAAAAGATCGGGATTATTTTTATTTCTCCTTGTCCTGCGAAAATGACGGCGGTTAAATCTCCGATTGGTCTTGATCACAGTGAAATTGACGGAGTACTTGCAATAAAAGAAGTATATCCGATACTGCTTCCTCTTATGAAACAGAGTATTGATGATCCGCAGGAGCTGCGAATATCAGGACGTATCGGAATTGGATGGGGGAGCACCGGTGGAGAAGCCGGAAGTCTTCTATCCGATAATTATCTGGCAGCAGATGGCATTGAAAATGTAATAAAGGTACTCGAGGATCTTGAGGACCAGAAGTTTGATCAGTTGGAATTTATTGAATTGAATGCTTGTGCAGGTGGTTGTGTGGGAGGCGTATTAACAGTTGAGAATCCTTATCTGGCTAAAGTAAAACTGTTACGTCTAAGAAAATACCTTCCGATCGCCTGTTCTCATATATCGAACGGTATGGATGTAGACAGCTTTTGGAATGATGAAGTTAAATATGAACCTGTTTTTAAACTAGGTAAAAACATGAAAGAAAGCATTGCTAATATGTCTAGAGTTGATGAATTGTGTGAAAAATTTCCGAGACTTGATTGTGGCTCTTGCGGAGCGCCAACTTGTAAGGCGTTGGCGGAGGATATTGTCCGTGGTGTTGCAAAGGAACAGGACTGTATCCATATTCTCAGAGACTATATCCATAAATTGTCCGATGAATTATCAAAACTAGATATAAAGAAATGATATATTTATGCCGCTGCAGTGCGGCAGAATGGAGGTATAGATGAAAGTTAATGATTTAATCCATGCGGGTAGCTTTAAGGTAGTGAATGAAGGAGATAATTCACAAAGGGAGATATCGGTACCTTACTGCTGTGATCTGTTAAGTATAGCGATGGGAAAGATGCCCGAAGATTCGGCTTGGGTAACGGTTATGGGTAATATTAATACTCTGGCGGTTGCGGCACTGGCTGATGCATCCTGTATCATCTTAGCTGAAAACAGCAAATTGGATGAAGCAGCATTAAATAAAGCAAGGGAGCAGGGAATAACGGTGCTGGAAACAGAATTGCCGATTTTTGATGCAGCCTTGATGGTTTATAAACAGCTGAATGCTTAAGCTTTCGTATGATTTGCATATCCACTCCTGCCTTTCTCCCTGCGGGGATGAAGATATGTTGCCTTCCAATATCATTGGGATGGCATTTTTAAAGAATTTGGATGTAATTGCTGTTACCGACCATAATTCCTGTAAAAACTGTCCCGCGATATTAAAGCTTGCCGAGCAATATAATATAATAGCAATACCTGGTATGGAACTGTGCACAATGGAAGAGGTTCATGTATTATGCCTATTTGCGGAGCTTTCCGATGCCATGCGGTTTGATGAATATGTAATGGCCAGCCTTATGAGAATTCCAAATGATGAGAAGGTCTTTGGAAAACAAGAAATTTATGATGAAGATGACCAAAGAATTGGAACGGAGCCGTATCTTTTAATCAACGCAACAAGCATTTCCTTTGATGAGCTTGGTAAATTAATGGAGGAGTTCCATGGAGTTCATATACCTGCCCATATGGATAAAAACTCGAACAGCTTATTATCCAATCTTGGTTTTATTTCTCCGGATGCTGACTTTCTTGCAGCAGAACTTGCGGATATTACCCACCTGGAAGAGCTTATTAAACATAATCCTTATTTAAAGCAATGTAATATTATAACAAACTCGGATGCGCATATGCTGGGAAATATGAATGAAGCAGTTAATTTTTTAAACTGTGACAGTAGAAATAATGCAGATATCATAAAAGCACTGATAAGAAAACCGGCTTAAATGTGGAGCAGTTGGTTTTCTGAATCTGCCAAATGATACCTCAACTAATGTTGAAATTTTATAATCTTATGTTATACTAAATACAGATTAGTTAATAATATTAATATATAACCCGAGGAGTACACTACGATGGAAATTATAGATATAAGAGAATTGTACCGTAACAAGGATAAGTATATTGGAAATAAGGTACAAATTGGCGGTTGGATAAAGAGTGTTAGGGATTCTAAGACTTTTGGATTTATCGTTGTAAATGATGGAACTTATTTTGAACCACTTCAAATTGTGTATCATGATACCTTAGAGAACTTTGCAGCTATTTCAAAACTGAATGTGGGTTCTGCAATTATTGCAAAGGGAGAATTGGTTGCGACTCCTGAGGCGAAGCAGCCCTTTGAAATACAGGCAACAGAAATAATGGTAGAAGGCAATTCAACTGCAGACTATCCGCTCCAGAAGAAGAGACACACCTTAGATTACTTAAGAACGATGACTCATTTAAGAGCCAGAACCAACACCTTTCAAGCAGTATTTCGTGTACGGTCCATGATAGCATATGCAATTCATCAGTATTTTCAAGAGCGGGATTTTGTTTATGTGCATACACCAATTATAACGGGCAGCGACTGTGAAGGTGCCGGAGAGATGTTTCGTGTTACTACCTTAGAGCTTGATAATCTTCCTAGAACAAAAGATGGCAAGCTTGATATTACACAGGACTTCTTTGGAAAGAATACGAGTCTTACGGTTAGCGGACAGTTAAATGGTGAGACCTATGCGATGGCGTTTAAAAATATATACACCTTTGGGCCAACCTTCCGTGCGGAGAATTCCAATACCACCAGACATGCAGCAGAGTTCTGGATGATTGAGCCGGAGATAGCATTTGCTGATTTGAAGGATGACATGGCGATGGCAGAAAGTATGCTCAAATATGTGATCAACTATGTTCTTGAACATGCACCCGAGGAAATGCAGTTCTTCAATCAGTTCATTGACCAAGGCTTATTAGAACGACTTAGGGGAGTTGCAAATTCTCAGTTTGGACATGTGACTTATACGGAAGCAATCGATATTCTTACAAAAAATAATGATAATTTTGATTATAAGGTATCCTGGGGCTGTGATCTGCAAACCGAACATGAGCGTTATTTAACCGAGCAGGTATTTAAAAAACCTGTATTTGTAACGGATTACCCGAAGGAAATCAAAGCATTTTATATGAAAATGAATGAGGATAACAAAACCGTAGCAGCTATGGATCTACTGGTACCGGGTATTGGAGAAATTATCGGTGGAAGCCAAAGAGAGGATGACTACGATAAGCTCGTAAAACGAATGGGTGAATTGGGACTGAAGAAAGAAGATTATGAGTTCTATCTTGACCTTAGAAAATATGGTTCAACAAGACATGCAGGCTTTGGACTCGGTTTTGAACGCTGTGTTATGTATCTGACTGGTATGGGTAATATCAGAGACGTTATTCCTTTCCCGAGAACTGTAAATAACTGCGATTTGTAGAATTTAGAGCATTAAGATATGAGTTAA
>JAQUYQ010000048.1:0-4028 GCA_028691795.1 Herbinix sp. | reverse complement strand
AGTTTATCATTTACATCAGGGTTTTTTATCTATATTATTCAGTAGTCTCTGAATTAGTAGTAGCGCTTTCTGTGTCTGAAGTATCTCCATAGATAAAGGAATGAATTACTTCTCGTGTTATGTCCCAGTCCAAAGGCTGTAGTACGTCCTTTTTATTAATAATAACATTCTCATAATTGTCGTCAGTCGGTATCCTTAAGGTCTCTAATTCCTTCACTTTTAAGTTCATAGCTTCTTCAAGATATCGATTAAACTCGTCTTGCGTTATGTCTGTCTCAATAGGGATGCCTTTGTCAGTTAGTATTTTATTCATAAGAAGGGCCAATTCAATCACATTCTTATTTTTAACTTTATCATAAATCGCATCAAGTACAAGTCTTTGTCTTTGAGTTCGTCCAAAATCGTTACTTTCGGTTGCTGTGGGTCTCTTGCGGACTCTGCAATAGCCTAGCGCCTGATTACCATTCAGGACTTGAGTGCCTTCCACCACAGTACGGTTGGCAGGATCCGATATGTAATTGGTCGTATTCAGATATTCTGCTTCTTCCGCGGTTAAGGTTACTTCAACACCATGTATAAGATCAACGATTTGTTGAAAGGCATCAAAATTAACAATGCAGTAACCATCAATAGTTATGCCGAAATTTAGCTCTATCGTATCATAGAGTGTTTCGATTCCACCTTTTGAATAGGCTGCATTCAACCGGTTATCGTCATGCCCGGGAATATGGACATATAAATCTCGCATTAAGGAGGTAAGCTTTAAGGAATGATCTTCCGTATTCATCGTGGCTATAATCATGGAATCCGTATTTTGTGCATCTTTAATTTCTTCAATTCCAATCAGTAGGATATTCACTATTTTATCGGTCGCTTCGTCTGCCGTTCCTGAAGTACCATTGGTTTCCTGAGAATCAGAGCCTTGGTAATCTAAATTATTATAAATATATTTTCCTACGACGCCTATAATAAGTTTTCTTCCGGTATTAGTAAACATCAATAAACAACAGAGTGCAGTAATTGACAGCAAGGAGAAAATAGTAATTTTAATAACTTTTGAACGTTTATGCTTTTTCTTGTAACGCTTATCCCGGGAAGAAGTTTTATCTTCAAAATCACTCACCTGTTTCGCTAAAGATGAATTCACTTCTCTTACGAAGGCACTGCTGTCATCATCGTATTCTATTCCTTTTCTAAGCCGTCCCGATAGCTGATTTACATCGCTGCCTTTATTTACAAAGGAGGGAACTTCAATCCATTTCTGGTCATTTTTATTCTTGTTATCATTATTTTTTTGCATGATCTCTTCCTCATCATTTACTTTAGTGGCATTATGCCATGACATTTTTTAATATAAATATCAGCTTTAATATATTATCATCATAGCGTGATAATGTAAATAAAATATACTTAAATTATTATGATTGGTTTACGCACTATAAGTATAAACCTGCATTCCCCGTTAAAGTACGGTGATGACTTATAACACTCATATCATATAAGGGATAATAAAAAGAGGTTTTCTTCTGATACCTGTGTAATTTAGAAGAGAACCTCTCAAATTAAATTTTCTATAGACCTACTTATTTATAAAGTACCTAATTACTATAACGGTTGGTTATTATTGGTTGTTTCGAAATATTACATGTTTGATGTTATCTAAAGCGAACAATAAAATCATACCAAAGACACCGACTACAACTAATTCGCCCCCACCTACTGTTAACATATTAAGCCATACAGGCTGTGCATTTCCGTAGGAAAACTTAAGTATCCAAGGAATTACAAGGGCATTAACGATGATCGGAGGAAGAGGTACCAGGAATTTAAATCGTCTTAGCTTATAGGATAAGATGGCAGCAATTAAGGTTGCTAAAGAACCGAAAACCATATCCATTAGGGAGGTGCCGGGCGTTAAGATGGCACTTAAAAAACAGCCAAGAGTAACACCTGGGATTGCAGCAGGAGTAAAGAAGGGAAGGATAGTAAGGGCTTCGGCAATTCGAAACTGTACCGGTCCAAAGCTGGAAAAGCTGAAAATCATTACAAGCACCGTATAAATAGCAGCAATAACCGCAGCTTCTGAAATAAAAATAGTTTTTTTGTTATTCATTTGTCAATCTCCTTTAGTTTTGTTTTACGTCAGGAAGGTTACGAACTGACGTGAGGTAATTGTTGGAATTCCCATGGATAAGGGATTGCAGCGAAGTATACTATAAACTATTTAAAATGAAAAAGCAAGTACTACACCAAACGGTGTGGAAGAATTATCGCAATTGGTTATTGAAATTTTACTATCAGGTTCTCTGCTTTATAAATCAGCCTCTCCGTTTGTCGGCGAGGCTGATTTGTTAGGATACGGCAGGTGTTCCACCACCGTTTATCTCCCTATAATTATAATATCCATGATGCGTCTTTTACCATTGTACTCTATCGATTACCCAGGATACATCACCGGTTGCTGGTACGGTAATCGTTAACTCCTGTGTCTGAGAAACGGTCTGTCCGCCTACGGAACAAGCAGCGATTATAGTTACTACGGATGAACCATCACTGCTTCCTCTGGCTATGCTAACTTTATTGCCCGAGACAGTTGTTGTAACGCCGTTATCTTGCGGTGATGAAAACCGAAATGTTACTCCCGAACCATCTGTATAATCCGCCGGAAGTTCTATTTCTACTGTAGATGCAGATTGATCTGCACATATAAGATCTAAATTTTCGAAAGCATATACATAGGACATGTTTACCTGATTCACAAAGTCCTGAATTCCTGCTGCAGTGTATGTTGTTGAAGTGAGGGCATAATATATTTTATCTTGATAAGTTGTATGTTCCTGACCTGATTCCTTTGAATATTTTAAAAGTGCATTGGTCTGACCGGTCGCTGTATTTATTGTAGCAACGGTAATGTTGGCGGCATTTGCTGTACCTACCGCGGCATTAATTTCGTCGAGTGCGGCTTGTTGTGCAGATACACCAATCTTTATTGCAACATCCTTGGACGCTGGGGTAATCGCATATCCGGTTGGATTGGCAATTGCCACTGTTACATGGGCACCATCCGCTACCGTTATATCTGAAATTGCCAGTGTACGGGTTACTCCGGTACCGGTTAATGCACCTTTTGTCGCTCCTGTTACTGTGATGTCATTTGCTGTTAAGTTTGCGGGGGCAACATCAAAGGTAAGCGTTAATGTGTTTGTTGTTACTGCGCCAGAAGTTCCGTTTGCAGTAAGGGAAGAGAATACTACCGGAGTATTCGTAGTACCGGTCGTTGTACTATTTATTGTAGATGCTGATAGTGTTATTCTCTTTGTAGATACTACGGCAGATGTTGTTTTATTAATTTCATATAGGTCGATATATTTGTTCGTAGTGGTATTTACTCCAGTGATATCTTTATCCTTTTCAAGGGCTGTATATCCGGTGAGAACATTGCCTTTGTATTCTGCTTTTGGAGTTGTTGAAGCACTTGTTACAATCTTATAAACTAAAATATCATTCGTTGTATTGGCTGCAGTACCAATCGCTATAAACTTTGTACTTCCTGCAACGGAGCCCTTTGCCGGTGTATATGTACCACTAAGTGCTCCCGCTACCGTTGTTGAAGCTTTAACGGGTAAGTCAACTGTATTAGAAGTATATCCAGTTGCATTTACTGTAACCTTATAGGTCTGTACTATTCCAAGAACTCCCACGTTAAATATGATTTTTCTAGAAGCAATTGAGTAATCTGTTTTTGCAATAGGAATATCCTTGTCTGTCGCATCTTTTACCGTTATGGAAGTTATTTTTGCAGTAAGATTAGGAGTCATTGTAGCGGTAGTATCTGCATAACTTACAACTGCCTTAGTAGCTACTGTGGATGATGTAGTAGGTATTGTAAGTGTCATGGATCGCATACCCACATCTGTTGTTTGCTCATACGTATTTAATGCTGTATCCGTAACCCTGATTGCAATCGTCGCATTCGAGACATAGCTAGATAGCTTTATATTAAAAAGACCAGTTGTCGCAGGAGCAAC
>JAQUYQ010000047.1 GCA_028691795.1 Herbinix sp. | reverse complement strand
ACAAAAAAGGAACCTTCTTTCGAAAGTTCCTTTTTATAAATCGCAAGATGGGATTCTCAAACTTGATAAGTAAGCTTTCTTGGCATCTCATTGCAATTATTCACTGACACTGTGATTATCAATTACCTCAGTTCTGGTATAAGTAATATCCTCAGGTACTTGATTTGCTACCAGATAATTATAGAGATAGATAATCGGATCATGGCCTTGTCCGAAAGGATCTTGTCCAAATGCTTTATGTACGATTCCCTTCTTGATTAAGCCTAAGATTTCATCATCATAATCAATACAGAAGACCTTCAATTTGCCGACAAGCTTCATCTCCTCAATTACTTTTGCAGCTCCGGAAGCTCCACCGCTGATGAATATAATTCCCTTCAGATTTGGTAAATAATAAAGCATTTCTTTTAGTTTCTTATAAACCTGCAAACTATTTACCATGTCATCTACTTCAGTTACAATCTTAATATTCTTGTATTTTCGTAATGCAGCTACAGCAGCATCCCTGCGGATATTATTAATAGAAGATGCGGTTTCGCCTTTAAAGATAACCACTTCTCCTTCTTCATTAATACCCCTTGCCAGAAGTTCACCTGCTAACTTACCAGCTGCATTAACATCTGGACCAAAGTAGGAAAGACGTTTGGTACCGGTTGTAAAATCGCAGTTAAAAGCCATAACAGGGATTTTCTTGAGGTTTGCCTTCTCGACACATTTCTCAATATCTTTTACATAACCGGGTAAAATAAGCCCATCACAACCAGCTTCGATTTTTTCGTTCAGAGTTTCAATAAAAGTGCGATCCATCTTTTCAAAACCAATATATTCGATCTCAACATTTTTCCCTTTTAACTCATTTTGTGCATATAGCGCACCTTGTCTGACAGACAACCAGAAAGGACTTTCAATCGAACTCATCATGACAAGTTTCAATTTCTTTGGACTTGATTGGCTTACAGGCGATACTGAGGTTTTATATCTTTTTAGAAGATTTTCTATACTGGAGAGCATTTTTTTAAGTGATATAGCTTGACTGTTAATTTCTTCATTTTCAGCAAGCTCTTCCTGTGTTACAGCAGCGACATCCTGAGTGATACTGGAGATTTCGTTGGAAGCATCATGAAGGATGGTACCCTGTTCACTGATCACCTTTGTATTCTCACTGATCATGAGTGACTCTTCATATACCTCTTTTATATCTGAATTTAAAATATTAGCATTATTATTGATGGTATAGAAGGAATCTTTCACGGAATCAAAAATTTCTTTACTCATTGAGAAGCTGTCTGAAACATTTGAGATGCTCTCACTAACTTTGGTATTACTTTTTAATATATTTCCAAGTAGTTTATTAATCTGCGTAACACTGTCCTTGGTTACATCGGACAGCTTATTCATCTCTTGGGCAACAACAGTAAAACCTCTGCCTGCTTCACCGGCTCTGGCTGCTTCTACACGTGAATTAAGAGAAAGAAGATTTAACTGACCGGCAATATTCATGATTAAGTTACCGAATTGATTAATTTCAGTTAGATGTGTATTTAAGGTCTGAACAAAGTTTGAGGCTTCTTCTAGATTTGTGGAAATCACCTGCATCTGTTCATTGTATGTATCCAGATGTTCAGAGCCATCCGATGTTAATTTAACAGTAGTTTCTACAAAACCCTCAATATTAGCTAAGGTTGTGGTAATCCGGGTTGCTCCCAGGCTTACTTTCTCAATACCTTCCAGTGTGCTTTTTGCTATTTTTAATTGATCCTGAGCCTTTTCTGCAACAATTGACATATTTGAAGCAATCTGTTCGTTACCTTTATAACTCATATCAATACTTTTTGTTACCTTATCTACAGCATCGGATAAGATAATGACATTACCCTTTGTTGTTTCTATGTAACTTAGAAGATTACGTTTCATATCGTTAAATGCTGACGTAAGTATTTCAAGACCCTTTGTCTTTTCTGAAATAATATCACTGATATTAAGATTTCCCTGCGATAATATAATTGCATTCTGATCAATAAGGCGGATTGATTTAAAAAAACGAAATAACAGGGTCAATAATATGCCAGATAACACGATTACGATAAAAAGAGCATATGGAATAATGAAATGAAAAATGTCCATACTGATGAAGCTAAATAACGATACAAGAATTATAAATCCTGGTATGACGGCGGCCGTAAGAATAATAATAAATTGTGTATTATTCCCATCAAAAACTGATTGTTTTAATTTCTTTAACATAAAAATTCCTCCTTTTTTAATAAGCACTCACAATAATTCAATGCACGTGTCTTGTAATTAAATTATTTAGTTAATTAAATTTAATCAACGTCAGCTCCATGTACCCCTCATGCATGTAATTATATACCAATAACGTCTCACAAACCTGCTCACAAAGAGTTGCTAAGAGTACTTATAATAATTAAAATATAAAACAATAAAAATACAAAACAATAAATAAAATAAAACAATAAATAAAACAATAAATTAAGACAATATAAATATGTTTATAATATTAACGAATCCTGTTTAAATAGCATATTATGACAGGTTTTATCTTATTTTAACATGTTGTCCAATTTGTTACAATAATCAAGTTGTGAAATATCTACTAAAATATATAGTCCCAAAAATAAAAAATGTCACATTTTAATAAAAAAACGACTTTATTATTAGTAATGTTTTACCTTGCATTTTTGTTATAATTGAAAGAAAAAACCAATATGAAGTAGCTGAATGTAGGTATTATATCAAGAGTAACCGAAGTAGAAAAAGAAATAATATTTACAAAAAGAAAAAAAATTAAATATTACTATTGAATTGTATAGGATTGTATGATACGATATGATACAACATAGAACAACAACTTAACAGGAGGTATAATATGTATAATTTTAACGCAGAACAGGTTATGAAAGAACATCAAAATGGTGTGGATATTATTCCACAGGTAGAAGCAGCAGTAGATGAAGTTTGTAAGAAGGGTTATAAAAATATTTTTTACATTGGTATTGGTGGTACAATTTTATATGCAAATCAGATGGCTGCAATTGCAAAACAAGCAGGTTCTAAACTTCCTCTGTTTGTAGAAAATGCCGCAGATTTTTGTGTAGTGGGAAATCCTCATTTTTGTAAGGACTCTGTAGTAATTATTGAAACAATCTCAGGAGACACCAAGGAAGTAGTTGCTGCAGTTGATATAGCAAAGGAAGTTGGGGCAACTGTAATCGGATACGTTGAAAAATTAGGAACACCACTTGCAGAAAGCTCTGATTACCTGATTACTACCGTTGGCGGAGGCTACTATTTCTGGTATACAGTAACCTTGCGTTTTATGAAAAATGCAGGAGAGTTTCCAAAGTATGATAAGTTCTTTTCAGAAATTAAAAATATGCCAAAGAATGCAGTAAATATCTATATTAATGCAGATGAAAAAGCTGAAGCTTATGCAGAACTCTATAAGGATGAGCCAATACAGTATTTGATTGGTTCAGGTAATTTAGAGGATTGGGCAACCTGTTATGGTATGTGTATAATGGAAGAAATGCAGTGGATGAGAACGCGTCCAATTTCTGCATCTAACTTTTTCCATGGCACATTAGAAGTTATTGTAAGAGATACTTCTGTTATTTTGATTAAAGGTGAAGATATTACACGTCCTTTGATGGATCGTGTTGAGAACTTTGTTAATAAAATCAGTGCAAAAGTAACCGTTTTTGATACAAAAGATTATGCTTTGGAAGGAATTAGTGATGAATTTAGAGGGTTACTTTCTCCAATCGTTATGCGTTGCGCTTTCCAAAGAATTTCAACTCATTTAGAGCATAAGAGAAGACATCCTCTGGAAATCCGCAGATATTACAGAAGATTAAACTACTAATTCTATTACTTTGATTAAATTTCAGTAAAGGCAAGTCTGTTTGATTATATGATGGTATGATGTTATAATATTAAAGATGATCTTATATGATGATTGCATATACTATAGATAGAATATTATGAAGCAAGGAGTGAGATGGTTGACTAATCAACTAAATAAGAATTCCAGCATACCATTATATCAACAATTGGGTGAATTAATTAAAGATCAGATTGCAACAGGAAAATTAAAAGAAAGTGACCGATTAATGCCTGAAATTGATCTTAGTAAAGCCTATGACGTAAGTAGAATTACTGTACGAAAAGCGATCGATTTGCTAGTAGAAGAGGATATATTAATAAAGTGTCAGGGTGTTGGTACATTTATAGCAGGGATGAAACTGAAACGTGTAATTAATACGTTTAATGGATTTACCGATTTATGTGAAAAGGACGGGATAAAAGCATCAACAGAATTGCTAAAAGCAGATTTAATCGATGCAACTGCCAATGATATTCAAAAGCTGGAGTTGAATGATGTAGAAAAAGTAATTCGAATCATTCGATTGAGAAAGTGTGACGGTATTCCGGTTATGATTGAAGAAAATATTTTTTCAACCAAATATGCATACTTACTTGCTGAGGATTTGGCTAGTTCCATATATGAAGTATTGAGAAAACATAATTCAGTTCCAACCCAGGCTGTGAAAACCATAGATATTTGTTATGCTAATGAAGATGAGGCTAAATATTTGGATGTAGCATTCAATAGTGCATTGTTACTACAAAAGGATATAATATACGATAAAGATAAAGTGCCGCTTCATCTATGTAAAACAAAAACTAATCCGGCACGTTATAAAATGACTGTTCTTTGCAGCTAAATAGAAAACGATTAATTTTTTATAAGATATATTGGGAATGGGATGTTATAGGACGTTATGCAAAAAAGCGCATATAGTGAAATATATGTGCTTTTTTGTTGCTAATGATTCTGATTGATTTAAATAGGGAATTGACAAAATGCATAAAATGAGAAAGAATAATTAGTGAATTATATAAAAAATAATCAATTCATAGAAATAATTGTTGCACTTTTTTGTATAATGTAATATAATGACTATATACAAGAGAGAACAAATGGACTAATTAATACAAGGAGAGCATTTATATGATTAAGGTTCTTGGAATTGGCGATAATGTAGTTGATATGTATATGCATATATCTACGATGTATCCGGGCGGTAATGCTTTGAATTTTTCAGTATATGCATCAATGCTGGGTGCAGAGGCAGCATATATGGGGGTGTTCGGAGATGATGATGCAGCAAAGCACGTATATCATACCGCAGACTCTTTGGGAATAAATTTGTCGCATAGTCGTTTTTATAAAGGTGAGAATGGATATGCGCAGGTGAAATTAGTTGAGGGTGATCGTATTTTTATTGGATCAAACAAAGGTGGCGTAAGTAATAAGTACTTAATGGAACTGACAGAACTGGATGAAGATTATATTTCACAATTTGATGTCGTACATACAAGTATTTTCAGCTATTTAGAAAGCCAGCTTCCGACACTTAGAAGATGTGCAGGGTTTATATCAATGGATTTTTCGGACAGTGCATCGGAGGAGTATTATAAGCAATGTGCTCCGTATATCGACTGCGCGAGTATTTCCTGCAGTGAGATGGTAGATGAAGATATAGTAGCTTTAATGAATCGTATCGTAGCATATGGGTGTAAACACATTGTCATTGCTACAAGGGGTTCTAGAGGAGCATTGGTGCTTGTTGACGGGAAAATGTATGAACAATCCCCGTGTTTGGTAGATGCAAAGGATACCATGGGAGCAGGAGATTCGTTTATAACGAGTTTCTTAACGAATTATATAGATGAAATGAAAAATGCAGTTGATTATTCAGAAATATCTGGAACCAAAGGAATAACAAAAAAACAGGAATTTCAAGATATTATTACAAAAGTTAGTCTATATAAAGCTGGGATATTTTCTTCAAAAACTTGCGGTATTGACGGCGCATTTGGTTATGGTAAAGTTTTTGAGAATAATTAGTGAAAAGCAAGCAAATGCTTTTAAATAAGAAAGGAGAAAATTTATGAAAAAAGATTTATTTAAGAAGTTCCTTGTAATGGTTTTAGTAATTTGTACTATTGTAGCTACTACGGGGTGCGCAAGTAAGAAGACAGACGAAAACAACACAACGTCGACTGAACCTACGACTGCAGCTCAGAACACGAGTACAGAAAAGAAAGAAATTAAATTCTTTCACAGATTCCCAGATGAGCCTTTTAACTCATTCATAGAATCTAAGATAGCTGAGTATGAAACAGCTCATCCGGACATTGACATTGTAGTAACCAGTGCACAAAATGATCCTTACAAAGAAAAAATCAAAGTAGTTGTTGGTACAGATGATTGCCCCGATGTTTTCTTTAGCTGGCCTGGAGAATTTTCAGAACGTTTTATACGTGAAGATTTAGTTATGGATTTAAAACCATATTTGGATGCTGATCAGGAATGGAAAGATTCTTTATTAGCAACACAGTTAGCTGAATATACAACTTCAGACGGTATGGTTTATGGTATCCCTTTCCGTCTTGATGGAAAGATGTTCTTCTATAACAAAGATATTTTTGAAGAGCAAGGATTATCAATTCCTGCAACCTGGGATGAATTTATTGCTGTATGTGATAAATTACAAGAAGCAGGTATCACACCAATTGCTTATGGTAATCAAGATCAATGGCCATCCGCTCATTACATTGGTACATTAAACCAAATGCTTGTAAGTGATGAGGTAAGAGCTAAAGATTATGAAGCTACTACTGGTGAATTTACTGATCCAGGATATGAAAAAGCATTAACCTATTATCAGCAGTTAATTCCTTATTTTAGTCAAGGTACAAATGGCTTGACACATGATATGGTACGTACATCTTTTTCACAAGGTCAGGCAGGTATGATCTATGTAGAATTAGTTGAGATCCCTTATATTAAACAAGAAAATCCAGAATTAAACTATGGTATGTTTAATTTCCCTACAGTTGAAGGTGCAGGTGATCCTACAATTTTAACAGGTTCTCCAGAAGGCTTTGTAGTATCATCTAAAACAAAATATCCTGAAGAATGTGTTGAATTCTTGAAATGGTTCTTAGGACCTGAAGTAGGTGCAGAACAAGCACAGACAATTGGCTGGTTTAATGGCTCTGTAGGTATTGATAAGGCAGTTACTGATGATTATTTAAAAGAAGCTTACAATGTAATAGCTAATGCTACAAAAATGGGTCCTTGGTTTGACGCTTCTTTATATTCGACAGTATGTAATGAATACTTAACTGAAGTATCTTCTCTGACGAATGGTGATATTACAACTGCAGAAGCAATGGCTAAGATTCAAAAAGTTGCAAAGGAAGCACAGACGATTGCAGCAACAGATAAATAATAAAATTTGATTAAAAAAACAATCTTAGTGCAAACTAAGGATTAACAAAAAAATAAAAAGGGAGTGGTGAAATAATAAAACACTCCCTTT
This sequence comes from Herbinix sp., assembly GCA_028691795.1. Classification (GTDB taxonomy): domain Bacteria; phylum Bacillota; class Clostridia; order Lachnospirales; family Lachnospiraceae; genus Mobilitalea. The sequence continues at coordinate 10,276 of JAQUYQ010000047.1, read as the reverse complement.
TTAAGAAAGTTGGTGGTAATATTACATGAAGAAGAAAAAACTCACACCATATTTATATGTATTACCAGGATTATTGATGGTTTTATCGTTTGTTTATATTCCGGTAGTAGCAAATTTTTTCTACAGCTTTTTCCGACTATCATCATATTCGGTAGATAAGAAATTTGTAGGCTTTGATAATTTCGTAAGATTATTTACAAATGAAGCTTTTCCAATTATGATTCGAAACAATTTATACTATTGTATTATCTCATTGATTGTACAAGTTGGTTTTGGCACATTCGTAGCACTTATGCTAGAGAGTAAGCTAACGGGACGATTACGTAATTTCTATCGTAATGTATATTTTATACCGGCACTTATCTCATTGTCAGCAGTAGGTTTGTTATTTACGTTTGTATATTCACCGGATTTAGGATTGATTAATAATTTCTTGGAATCCATTGGATTAGAACAATACACGCAGGTTTGGCTCGGAGATTCAAAGCTTGCAATTTTTTGTATCATTGCAATGAGTCAATGGCAGTTTACAGGATATATTACATTATTAATGGTAGTTGCTATACAAAGTGTCTCAACTGATTATTTAGAGGCAGCAAAAATTGATGGGGCAGGTCCAATTAGAACAGCAGTCAACATCATTATTCCGCTTGCAAAGGAACAGTTGCTGGTTTGTTCCATCATTACAATTATTGGTGCGTTCAAAGTATTTACTGAGGTTTACTCCACGACTAGCGGTGGGCCAGGAAAGAGCTCACAGGTACTGGGAACATATCTTTATCAGAATGCGTTTTTACATGATGATATGGGTATGGCAGCTGCAACCGGTGTACTGATTTTCATCATTACGGTAACTGTTTCTATTATTCAAATTAAAGTGACCAAATCGGGTGAAGTATAGGAGGAGCAGTAATGGAAACAAAACAAAAAGTTACATCAAAAAATCTTATATTAAAAATTTTAATACATCTGTTTTTATTAAGTTTGGTAGGGTTCATATTCCTGCCAATGCTTTGGCTGATTCTTAATTCCTTGAAGACAAATAACGAATTATTTGCTAATTCGTTGGCATTACCTGAAGTATGGCAGTTTCATAACTATGTAATTGCATGGAGTAAAGGTTTGTTTGCATATTTTAAAAATTCTGTAATCGTAAGTGCAATAGCGTTGAGTTTTATACTTCTATTTAGCTCATTTTTTGCTTATGGACTAACCAGATTTAAGTTAAAAGGCAGTAATCTCATTTTCTTTGTTGTTCTTGGAGGTATGGCGCTTTCAGAACAGGTTGCCTTAGTACCTCTATATAAGATACTACAGACATTACATCTTTATAATACTTATTTGGCATTGATTTTACCGTACATTGCTTTTAGAATTCCATTTACGGCATTTTTACTTCGTTCGTATTTCATTTCAATTCCAAAGGAATTAGAAGAAGCAGCGGTTATCGACGGTTATAATAGCTTACAGATATTTACCAAAATAATCGTCCCTATAAGTAAACCGGTATTATCCTCTTGTGCAATAGTAAATCTAAACTTTGTATGGAACGAATTTTTATTTGCAAATGTATTCCTGGAAAGCAAGAGTATAATGACAATACCAATTGGTCTTATGAGTTTTAAAGGAGACATGAAAGCGGATTATACTGTTATGCTGGCAGGTATTGCAGTTGCCTCTATTCCTTTGATTGCATTATTTATATGTATGCAGAAACAATTCGTAAGAGGTTTGACAGCTGGAGCGGTTAAGGGTTAATTTATAAAGAATACATTTTGAGTTAACGAGCAGCACAAAGGAGTGACCTGAATGGAATGTAAAAAGGCAGATTATCATGTCCATAGTATAATCTCACCTGATGCAAAGGTACCAATGATAGAAATGTGTGAAAGTGCATATCAGAAAGGATTAAGTGAAATTGTATTCACAGATCACTATGAGTTTTATGCACATGGTATTAAATCTCAATATTTTCATGATGAATATATTAAGGGCTACTTCCGTGAATTAGAGAAATGCCGCGAGTTTTTTGATGGTAAATTGTTATTAAAGAGTGGTATGGAATTTGGACAACCCCACCTTGAGATGGAAAAATCTAAAGAAATCTTGGATCAATACCAATTTGACTACCTGATAGGATCAGTTCACAAACTAGATAATATTGATTTGGAGAAATTAGAGTATAGAGAAGAAACCGTTCATAATATTGCAGAACGATATTATCTTGAATTACTGAAACTATCCGAACAGGGTGAGTTTGATTGTATGGGACATCTAGATTTGTTTAAGAGACATGCGTGCAGACATGGATTTCCGGATGAATTTGAGCGTCACGAATTAACCATTCGTAGAATTCTTAAAAATCTCATTGAACGGGGAAAAGGAATAGAAATTAATACTTCTGGAATACGGCAGGAAGCTAAAGAAGCTATGCCATCGCTGACAATCTTGAAAATGTATAAGGAATTAGGCGGGAAGATCATAACGGTTGGATCAGATGCCCACCAACCACAAGATATAGGCGCAGATTTTGATATAGCATATGAATTACTTCGCTTAGCAGGATTTGATTGCATAATGAGTTATAACAAACGAGAGGCTTCTGCTGTTTTTATTGAAGAATAAGAAGGCATAAAATAGATGCTATAAGGAAGGATATCCCTTCTGAATAGCATCTATTTATATTTATAAAATAAATCTGCTGCTATGCAGGTTAGTCCCCAACTAAAGTTAAAAAACTCCTATGTTAAGTATGAAATGAGCCTTCAGAGTGTAAGCAAGTAGCACTCGCTTATAGGGGGTTAGCAAAACCATCGGCTATGAAGTGAACCCCTTCATTAGACTTTTTTGTCTAACATAAGGGGTTCACTGCATAGCCGGTGGTTTTCTATTTCTATAAAGTTATAAGATTGATATCGTTATAGTTAGTCTAATGTATATATACACATTGAACTTGTGTAGATTTTAGGACCGGATTATTCTTTGATATTTTGTTACTTTTAATACCAGCATTTTAGTTATTACCTGGAGATTACTAAGTTTTTTCGTACAAATTATGATTAAAATCTTTTAATAAAGTTGCCAGTTACGTCAAGTCTATTGTTGAAAATTATAAAGGCATCGGGATCCTTCTCAAGAACAAGGCGTTTTAATTTCCCGACTTCATATTTTGAGATTACAGTCATATAAATATAGGTATGTTCATGAGTATAGCAGCCTTCACCAAACCACCTAGTGGCGCCACGTCCCAACGTTGAAATAATGCACTCATCAATCGCTTCTACCTTTGTATAAATCATAGCACTGGTTTTAATGTTCTGTTCATGAACACGATCAAGAGTTATAGCTCCAACGCATAAAAAGATGGCGGAATATACTACTATTTCAATATCATATCGAATAGCACAATAGATAAATACAATGCTGCTTAGAAATATAGATATTTTACCTACGCTGAAACTTGGATATTTCTTTGCACAATATAGACCTATTACATCGGTTCCACCACCAGAGCCTCCATATTTTAAAGTGGTACCTACACCATATCCGGAAATAATGCCACCTATAATACAAGCTGTTAATGGATCATCTAAAATAGGTGTTTTTGGTATAGGAATAAGAGCTATGGCAAGTGATTGAATAGTTACACAGACCAAGGTGCAATAAAAGAAACTTTTGCTTAATTTTGTATAGGATAATATAAATAAAGGAACATTGTATAGAAACATGATTATTCCCAATAAATCAATGCCATCTGGAAGTCTTACATTTAAGTTTTCAATAAGTATTGTTTTTAGAATTTGAGCTATACCGGTCAAATTACCAGAATATAAATTGAGTGGTACAATAATCAAATTTAAACTTGCTGCAAATAGAAGTATACCGAACAGCTGACCCAGATATTTGAATAGGGTAGCTCTTTTTGAATAACTGTTCATTAATAATCCTCCTAAAGATTATGAACTGTGTCTATAATCTCTTCACTCCGATCGCATATGAAAGCATGCTTACATATACGATCGGAGTGAAGAGATTATAATAAACTCCCAAATTATATTAACATATACAGTTATATAAAATGGGAGTTTATCAAAATATTTACTTATAAGATCAATTAATTAATATTCTAACTTCCACATATATCTTCTTTTTGTAAGAGGATGGTCTCTAAGAAGTGCTAATTGTTCTGCATATACTCGTAATATCGCACTGATAAGCATCGGATTAAAGTAATCAATAACAGAAGAATCAATACTTGAAGCAAGGCCAAAATCTTTTGAATCAATTACAGTTGTTTTAGCATCAAATCTTTGTAAAAATGTAAGAGCTCTAGCATCTAATTCTCTTGTCCTACCATCATTCATAAGTAAGATAAACGGAACATCTTTATCAACGATTTCGAATGGTCCATGGAAAAATTCACCATCATGGAAGGATCCGGAATTCATCCATTGCATTTCCATAAGGAGACAGATTGAAAAAGCATATGCAACTTCATGAGTAGCACCACTGCTCATTACATAAATTACTGGTTCATCTTTATAACTTTCTGCAAATGCTTTTGCAGATGTTACAGCTGTTGCAACGGATGTTTCAATAACATCATAAATTTTGCTCATACCATCGATCATGGCATCATAATGCTCATAACCTTCATATTGATTAAGAATCTCTGTTGCCAATCCTAATACGAGTGTCATCTTTTCAAGTTTAGCAGCGTAGTTTGCTTCGAAACCATGTACAACTACGAAATGTGCATTTTTTGCTAAAGCAGAATTTGCATTATGAGTAACTGCAATTACCTTTGCACCAAGGGCCATAGCCTTTTTGGAAGCAGCAACTGTTTCAGGTGTACTTCCTCCTAGAGAACAGGTTATTACAATACTTTTTTCATTTACAGCAACAGGGGTTGCATAAACAAATTCGTTTGCGGTATACAAAGATACACGAAGCTTCTTTGCATTCCCCTCAAAAAAATATTTTGCAGGATAAAGTTCTGCTTTTGAAGCACCACAGCCTACAAAAAACACAGATGTTATATCTGGGCATTCTTTCTTTATACTGGCTATAATCTTAGATAATTCCATAATAAATCCTCCATTTAAGTTTGATAGTTTTGATTTGTATACAGTCATTATAATACATCATATAAAGGTTGTCAATAGTAGATACGACAATATAATGAATTGATTAATAATTCAATGAAATCAATATGGAAAATATAGATATATGATGTCATAATACATTGATGAAACTATTATGTGATTAATTTACCAACAGTATTCAGATTTAAGATAAGTTAAGATTATAAGCCAAAAGAAGATGGGAGTTATGTAAAATAGCTTGCAAGCAAAAGAGCAAAAGTTCCTTTTATATATACTAAATTAAAAATGCGGATTCCGAAGAATCCGCAATAACAGTAAAATTAAGTGGTGTAAAACTGCCTATACAAATGTTGGAGGTATAGATTATTCGAAGTTATTTCAGCATACTCTGTTATACGTAAAAATACATCAAATTCTTCTTATAACTTAATAACTGTTTTATCAAATTCCTGATTTAAAATCTGACCCATTGCATTATAGATAGCGGAAGCACCACAGAAGATACCTACGTATCCGGCAATCGTATGAATAAGTTCAGAACCTGTAAAGTTTGCAAGTGCAAGAAGGATAAATAAAATTGTCAGGGAACCGAATACAACCTGAGTAGTTCGGTTATGTTTTAAAGTGCCGATAAACATAAATAATGTAAATATACACCAAAGGCCTAAATAATATCCCATACTTTTCGTGTCAGCGGCTTCAATTCCTTTAAAGGGATTGATCCAGATTAGAATTAAAGACCACCAGAAAAAGCCATAAGCAGTGAAGGCTGTTGCACCAAAGGTATTTCCCTTTTTAAATTCTATAATTCCTGCAATAATCTGCGCAGCGCCGCCCAAAGCAAATCCCATAGCAATAATAACGATAGAAAGCGGAATAAATCCTGCATTATGTATATTTAATAAGCAGGTAGTCATTCCAAAACCTAAAAGGCCAAGGGGAGCGGGATTCGCAATGTTGTTTTTATCAAGTTGAGTTGACATAATGTAATTAATATCCTTTCTGATATCATGTTTTGTGCAAGACGCACTTTGCAAATGGTATCATCTTTTATGACAAAAAGCAATCAAATTATAACAAATTGGAGGTTATATCTTAAGATATTAATTACTTAGCTTCGTAAATTACTACATCTATCAAAAGAGCATCATAATCGTTTCAAGATTCTAAATACATAATTAAGACAACGAATATTTAAGTCAAAATCATATCACAAAAGGTTCAGTTATATGAATTCCTCATTCTTTAAGATAAATTATGGTTCCTATAAGAAATAAAATAAGACCGGCTACTTTCTTCACGCTTATTTCAACATTGTTCACTATTGCATCGATCAGCAGCCCGCTTAACATCTGTCCGGAAAGAATTAATATGATTGTATTAGATATCCCTAATCGAGGAATAGAGCTTGAGGATAAATAAATTATAGATGCACCAAATAAGCCGCCAATTAGCCAGATAGGTTTGACTGTTGTAATCTTGCTATAGTAGTATAACTTACCATTTATTAAATTTATAAACAGAATAAATGTCATGCCTACTATAAGGCTATGAAGGGTAGCTAAACTAGGGCTAATATATTTACCTAACTGGGAATTTATACTTGATTCAATAGTAGTAAAGATACCTGCTATGATTGCCAATACCATATAGAATAAATTCATTTTAATCTCCTCATATGCCTTTGTTTATAAATATGAATATGAGAACTAATATATACAGGCCAAGTTTAAGCAGCAATAAGATTCTTAAAATAAATAATGGAAATATATTGTAAAAATCTTGACTCCAAAACAACTATAGATTAAAATTTAGTAAATAGATTAACTTAAGTATGAGGAGTCATAAAAGTGAAAAATTATAAATTATATAATACAGAACCAATTTCAGATTTGAAGGAAATGGTAAAAAAGTGTACCAATCATTATGGAAATAAAAATGCCATTAATGAAATTTACGATGATTATGATAAAAGTAAAACCTATAAACGATTAGCTAATGATATTAATGCATTTGGAACAGCTTTAATTGAATTAAAGTTAAAGGGAAAACATATTGCACTAATCGGAGATAATAGCTATGAATGGATTGTAACTTATCTTTCTGTTGTGAATGGGGTTGGTGTTATTGTGCCAATTGATAAGGATTTACCGGTCAATGAAATAAAATATATTTCAGACCATGGAGATGTTTGTGCTATTGTGTATTCGGACAGGATGAAAGATCGTATTTTACAACTTCAAAATCAATTACCACAAATATCACTTTTTATTAGTATAAGTTCTAAGGATTTATCTTATGCACACTTATCTTTCGATACTTTATTAGAGCGTGGAAGAAGTCTTTTGGCAGATGGAAATAGGTCCTACCTGGATGTTACAATAGATCCAGATAAATTATGCAGCATACTATATACTTCCGGTACGACGGGTACCAGTAAAGGTGTTATGCTGTCACATAGAAATATAACATCCGTTATCGTGGGGGGATTAAATAATTTACATATTGGACCGTCTGTATTATCGGCGCTGCCTGTTCATCATTCCTATGAAGCGGTATGTGGTATTTTTACAATGCTTTATAATGGTACTGAAATATATATTAATGATAGTCTACAGAACTTTATGAGTAATTTAAAACGAACAAAACCAACAAATCTTTTTCTTGTTCCAGCTTTTGTTGAGAAAATGTACAAAGGAATATGGGATAATGCAAAAAAAGCAGGTAAAGAGAAGTTACTAAAAACCTTAATTCGTACCAGCAGCGTGTTATTAAAGCTAAGAATAGATCTGCGCAGGATATTGTTTAAAAGTATTCATGATGCTTTTGGTGGAAATCTGCAAATGATTACTTGCGGTGGCGCACCGCTATCACCTAATTATGTGAAAGGATTTGCAGAAATAGGGATACTTCTTATGAACGGCTATGGCATTACGGAATGTGCACCCTTAGTGGCAGTTAACCGAAATAAGTGTTATAACGAGTATTCAGTAGGTAAAGTCATTTCCTGTTGTAAGGTCAAGATTGAGAGTCCGGATCAAGATGGGGAAGGGGAGATTCTGGTTAAGGGCACCAATGTGATGCTAGGTTATTATAAAAATAGCGAGGCTACAAAAGAAGTATTTACAGAGGATGGATGGTTTCGCACTGGGGATTATGGTCATCTGGATAACTCTGGATTTCTATTTATCACAGGAAGAAAGAAAAACTTAATCGTTCTGAAGAGCGGTAAGAACATTTATCCTGAAGAAATAGAGGGTTATTTGTTGGCTTGTAATTTGGTTAAAGAGGTTGTGGTTTTAAGTAAAGAGGAAAAAGAAGGACGAGAGTCTGCTTTAATAGCAGAGGTATATCCGGATTTAGATTATGCAAAACAAAATGGAGTAATTAATCTGGAACAGACACTCTTAGAAGAAGTCAAAGCTATTACTGAGAACTTACCATATTATAAGCGTGTTTCCAGAATTGAAATAAGGCAAACAGAATTTGAAAAAACAAGTACCAAAAAAATAAAAAGATTTGCAATCAATCGAAAGCCAAATAATAGTTCATCCAATATTAGTAATGGAAAATTAGATTATGTAAAACCAGAAAATGAATTACAGGAATTAATTGAAAAATTAATGTGTGATACGTTAAACCTAGAAAAAATTAGTATCAATCAGGATTTATTTGAATTTGGACTTGATTCCTTGGGTGTAATGGATGCTGTTGCTACATTGAGTGTAAAAGGTATTGAGATAAATGTGATTGATATCTATAAAGCCAGAACAATTAAAGAGATTTCAAATATTATCAATGATGAAATAGTGAGGGATGCAGACTTGGAAATTGCGGCAGATATTACGGAAGATTTTATATGCCGATCAACAAAATCAGAAGTAAAAAATGTACTCTTAACAGGTGCTACAGGGTATCTGGGTTCTCATATTCTTGCAGAAATAATGAAATCCACATCAGCAACTGTGTATTGTTTGGTAAGGGATCAACAAAGATTTTATGAAATTCTTCCTTTGTATTTTGGTAATCAATTAGCAAACTTAATTGAGAATAGAACGGTCACCGTATTAGGAGACATAACAAGTACGAATTTGGGATTATCAGTTGAAGATTATACAAATCTATCTGAATTAATTGATACAACAATTCATTCTGCTGCAAATGTTCACCATATTGCAGATATTAATGAATCTGAGAAGGTAAATGTCATTGGAACAGAAAATATTATTAGGTTTGCAAGAAAAGCGAATTCATCATATCATCATATTTCCACCATAGCAATATCAGGGGAGAATATACCGGGAAAAACAGGAGAAGTAATTTTTGATGAGACTAAGTTTTTTATTGGACAGAACTATAATAAGAATGTATATGTTCAAAGTAAGTTTAAAGCAGAAAAGCTTGTACTACAACATATTAAAAATGGACTGGATGGACGAATTTATCGTGTTGGCAATTTAACGTGGCGTGAGGATGGTAAATTTCAAAAGAATGTAAATGAAAATGGGTTCCTTTTACGTCTTTCTGCCTTTAAGAAAATTGGAGCATATCCGCAGAGTATGGCAGACTATGAGATTGATTTTACTCCGGTTAATGAATGTGCGGAAGCTGTAGTTAAAATAGCAATAGGGAATGACAACAATAGAATATATCACTTATATAATCACAATAGGGTAAGATTAGCTGATATTATGCGTACATCTACGATAAAAGTTATAGATGATGAAGAATTTTATGATTTAATGTTACAAAATAAAGATAGTGTGGATGTCTCCATATTGATGTTTTATATTAAAGAATTTAGTAAGCTCACAAATACTGGTGCTGTTGTTAAGATAAATAATGATAAAACAAAGATGAGTCTTGAGAAGTTAGGCTTTGCCTGGTCAAAAATCACGCCGGAATATATTGGTTTGTATCATAATATTCTAGCAGAGCTACCACTCTGAGAGCGAGCAGGGCAGTATACAAAACTGCCCTGCTTAGTTAGTTGGCATAGTTTTTTATTCTGCATATTTCCTAACCATATCGCAAAACGATAGCATTAGATTTGTTGGTGCTAAAAAATTAATTGCCATCAATACTGGAGTCCAGATGGTGAAACATCCAAAAAAGTAAAACGACTCGGAATACCACTTCATCCCTCCTACTGACGGAGCAAATGAAATCAT
>JAQUYQ010000216.1 GCA_028691795.1 Herbinix sp. | reverse complement strand
GGCAAACTCTCGCGCCGAGCGCGTTCTGCCATAAGCAGATATGTTCCATACGCGCGAGTGCGCATCCTAGCGGAGCGTTTTTTGTATCATAGGATGCAATTTACTATGATACAAAAAAGCGGCCATAGGCCGCTCTCATCATTCGTATTTATACCCCAAAATGCCGTTTCCTGTATTTTGACTCCTAGCCAAGCTAGGTGGGTAACCGCACATAAGCTTCTGCCTTCCGCTGCAAACGGCGGCTTGACATCCACTTACGAATGTAGGAATCCCTTATTATATCATGTAGGTTCAAAATAACAGGAGTATCGTACATCCCAGGAAATTCTTTAATATAATTATATCTTATTATTCTCTGTTTTTCAAGATTTTTATCTATCTTTTATATGGTAAATATTTGATAAAATGACAAAATTACATGTCTATTCATATTCCATATTAAGAGGATTAAATGTAAATACAAATTCAGATCCATCACCGGGTATTGAATTAACCTCAATGGTTCCCTCGTGTTTTATTGCAATCTGTTTTGCAATTGCAAGACCAAGTCCGGTTCCGCTAGCATTCTGACGTAGATTGGATTTATAAAATTTTTCAAAAATATTAGCAATATCGGAAGGTTCAATTCCGATCCCTTCATCTTTAATGGATACTTTTATTTTGTCCGTCTTTGATAAATTTATGTGTACTGTTTTATTTTCTTCAGAAAATTTAATTGCATTATCAAGTATTACCATGAACATCTGTCTAAGACGATCATAATCTCCTAATATCATGGAATAAGGACTATCCTTTTTAACTTCAATCGTAATATCTTTTTTATCGGCAATTGCTCCGGCACTTCGAATGATATCATCAAAAACCTGCTGTAGATTAACAGGCTCCTTCTCAATGGCAAAATCCGGATTTTGCATTTTTGATAAAATTAATAAATCTCCTACTAGGCGCTCCATTGATTTACATTCCGAAAGCATTCGATTGTAATATTGTCCGACCTTCTCTTTATCCTGAACCATTCCATCAACAAGCGTTTCGGTATAAGCTCTGATTACAGTTATCGGTGTTCTAAGTTCATGTGATACATTAGCAAAGAAATCAAGTCGCATCTGATCCAGCTTCTTACGCTCAATATCATTTTCCAATAGCTTCTCAGATAATATATCCACTGTTTTTGCCAAATCTCCTATTTCATCATTGCGTTTAACTCCTGTTTTACTTTGATAATTCCCTCCGGCTAACTCAAGTGCCGTAACTCGCATTCTGGATATGGGAAGTGATAATTCAGTTGCAAATATAATGACGATACCAAAGGAAATTCCAAGTGAAACGATGATACTTATTACAATAAGGCCTAGGCTGCTGGATACAATTTCAGGTTGTTCATTAACCTCCTGAATTACTAATACTGCTCCTACTACCTCGCCATTTTCACCCAAAACAGGATAACCGAGTGTAATCGTATTGTTTTCATATATATTATCAAATCTTTCGACGTTTTTAGATTTTCCTTCAAAAGCACTATTAATAATAGGTACATATTCTTTATATTCAGGTGCATCAATGATATCTTCATAAGCGTCCCCTGTTAACATACTCTCATCCATTGGAACGGTTGCCTTTGGATTTGAATATGTCCAAATATCCCAGTCATTTACTTCTTCTAGTGATGATATATATTCTAAATATTCCAGGTATTCCTTTTCATTATCATCTTCAATATAATTCGTCGTCTCTTCACTGACTGCTTTCGCTTGTGATCTCAACTCAGCAACAATGTTATCCATTGTCATTTTCTGATACAACCACATGAAAATAAAACCGATTAATGCAGCTGTTATTATCAACATCAATGCATAATTCCGGTATAGCTTAAAAAACAAACGGTTATAAATACGCACTTTGTTATCTTTATTCATTTGTATCCCTACTTTTCTTCCACCTCAAATTTATATCCGACACCCCATATGGTTTTAATATTCCAGGAGGAATGTTCAATTGCATCTAATTTGGAACGTAAGCGTTTGATATGGGAATCCACGGTTCTGCTGTCGCCAAAATAATCAAAGCCCCATAAGCTATCTAATAAATTATCCCTTGTAAATACTTTATTTGGATTAGTTGCTAGTGTCCACATGGTTTCTATCTCTTTTTTCGTTAATGCGATCTTATGACCGCCGATATGTAATGTATATTCTTCAAGGTTAATTTCAAGATTACCGACGCTTAGCATATTTTCAGAAGATGCTTCTTTAGAAGCCTTTGTCATTCTCCTCATTACTGCTCTTACTCTTGCCATTACCTCTCTAGGACTGAAAGGCTTTACGATATAATCATCTGCACCTATATCAAGGCCCATTATCTTATCAAAATCTTCGCCTCTTGCCGTTATCAGAATTACCGGTACATTCGATTTACTTCTTATTTTTCTGCAAACCTCATATCCGTCTTCCTTCGGCATCATAACATCTAGTAAAACAACCTCCGGATTGTATTGAGAAAACAATTTATATGCCTCTTCCCCATCTCCCGCTACAACAGGTTCAAAGCCTTCCATTTTGGAGTATGTAGATAAAATGTCTGTAATATCACGATTATCATCAGCGATTAAAATATGCTGCATCCTCAAATCTCCCTTCACTTTTCCCGTTTATCCTTAGCGTTAACCATAACCATATTATATATTATATGGTTACTCGAAAACAAGTGGAAAATCCTATCCTTAATTAAAACTTAATAAATATTGTAATAAATGTAATTATAAAATACTCTTTTTACCATATTTTTATATTAATCTAAAGCATTGTTTTTTATCATAGTACGTTAAAAAAATAGTAAAAATGTGCTGTATTATATTAATTATTTATTATATAAGTTATACATTATGACACTTTTCTGACAAAAACTTATTATATTATGAAATTAGAATAGATAGGATGTGACATGAGGAATTTCCAGAATCCGGAGGAACAGCCATGAAAAAGAAATTATTATGTAATTGTTTCATTATGCTTGGCTTACTTCTTTTCTTTACTGTGTTTTTGCCAAATATATCAATTAATACAGCTACAGCACAGGCAGCTGAAACGGAAAAGGAGAAAAGTGAAGCCTACCGGCTTAACTTAACAAGTGTTGTCTTAGCTAAAGGCAAATCAATTCCATTAAAGACTTATAATGTAGGCGAGAATGCTAAAATTATTTTTAAATCCGATGATCAGGAAATTGCTTCTGTAAGTGATAATGGCTTAATTACAGCGAACAAAGTTGGAGATACTGTTATCACGGTGGTTATTAAAGAAGGTACTAATGCAACTAGCTTAGACTGCAAAGTTACAGTAGGCCCATCGGCAATAAGCGTTAGATGGACTCAATCAAGAATCATCATTGGTATTGATAATGTTGATACCTTAAAAGTCATTATTAAGCCTAGTAACACTGTAGAGACTGCAGTTTACGACAGTGCTAAACAATCCATCGTAACAATTAGTCCAGGTGGTCGTATTACTGCTAAAAATTATGGTCTTACTTATTTATATGCGTACATTGATGCTAATGAGTCTGATGGATCACAAAAAAATGATGTTTGTACTGTAATTGTAACAAGTCAGGAGAATGTATCTAAATTAGAGAATTATTTTAGTGAACATACTGAACTGAATAAAATAGCAGATTCAGATTTATCCACCGCATTGTATAAATTCTTTAATCAAGAGTTTGATCAAACAAAATCTTCGGCCTTGGTAAGCAG
>JAQUYQ010000215.1 GCA_028691795.1 Herbinix sp. | reverse complement strand
CATAGTGACGGACTTTTAGTGAAAGCTGGCTCCGCCGTACTAACCAATGCAGTCCCTGACAGTGCCGGCGTACCCGCAAGCTATACTCAGAATACCTTGGTTGCTGACTATAATGACGAACAATCAATGGAAAAGTTATTTGAACAGTATAGTGATCAGATTGCTGCCGTTATCGTAGAACCGGTAGCTGCCAATATGGGTGTTGTGCTGCCAGGGGAAGGCTTTCTCGATTTTCTTCGAAGGATTACTAAGGAGAATAATGCTCTTTTAATCTTTGATGAAGTTATTACCGGATTTCGAATTGCCCTTGGCGGTGCTGCGGAGTATTTTAAGATTACACCGGATCTGATTACCTTGGGTAAGATTGTTGGCGGCGGAATGCCAATTGGAGCATATGGCGGTAGAAGAGATATCATGCAGATGGTATCCCCTCTAGGCGATGTGTATCAAGCAGGAACATTGTCGGGCAATCCAATAGCAACAACCGCAGGAATTACGACATTAAATATATTGAAGAAAAACCCACAGATCTATAAAGATTTAGAGCAAAAAGCGGAAACAATAAAAAATGCATTTGAGGAAGGAATTTCCTCCGGGAGAGTTTGGGTAAATCAAATCGGTTCGCTCCTGAGTCCCTTCTTTACCGATAAGAAAGTTACCAATTATGAAAGTGCAGTAACTGCTAATGTTAACGAATACTCTGATTATTTTAAATTCTTATTAGAGAATGGAATTTATATAGCTCCGTCACAGTTTGAGGCAATGTTTATTTCAAATGCGCATTCGGTACAGGATATTAAAACTACGTGTGAGCTTATTAAAACATATATTAGAAGAAATGAAAAATATGCCATTAGAAGTAATTACAGCTCCAGAAAATGAAGTAAAGAAGGTCAACTATGATTAATATTAAAAAAGAACAAATCCATTTTGCTTTTAATCCTGCAGAGACTCCTGTTGCATATGCTGATAATGGGGATATCGTAAAATTTTGTTGTCAGGATTGCTATTGCGAGCAAATTCTGTCAGATGGTTTTAACTTTAATAAGATGAATATGCAGCGAAATAATCCAGCAACAGGTCCTCTCTATGTGAGAGGTGCTGAGCCAGGTGATGTACTTCGTGTAGAGATTAAGGCCATTGACCTTGCGGCTGAGGGTTCTATGTGCGCTCGTACCGGTGCTGGTATTTATGAAATTGATGGCTGTCATTGCCGTAGATTTTCTATAGAAAATGACTTAATAGTCTTTGATAATGAAATTCGTATTCCAATTAGACCTATGATTGGCGTAATTGGTACTGCTCCAAAAAAGGATATCATATCAACCCAAACACCCGGAGAGCATGGCGGTAACTTAGATATAAACGACCTAGGTGTCGATGCTGTACTGTATCTGCCGGTTAACGTTCCTGGAGCCTTACTTTCTATGGGTGACATACATGCTGTGCAGGGGGACGGAGAAACCGTTATTTGCGCTTTGGAGATGAGTGGAGAAGTAACTGTAAAAGTGAATGTTCTTAAGAATCGCCAGGATATTCCTACGCCATTTATAATCACAGATAGTCACTATATTACCACTGCTGCAGATCCATCACTTGATAATTGCAGCGTTATAGCAGCACAAAAGATGCACCGGTTTTTGCAGCAGCATTCAAATCTTACGGATGCACAGAGTGGGCTGTTACTTTCCCTTGCAGGAAACCTTCGAATCAGTCAAATTGTAAATCCAGCAAAAGGTTGTATCATGGAATTTCCAATTGGTTTAGCAAAAGAAAAATTTGAGAAATAAAAATCTAAAACAAGATTATCTAATAAAGAAAATCAGTTAATAATGCCTACAGCTTCTAATACAAATGCTGTAGGCTTCTTAATTATATTAATTAAAAACGGACTAAAAGATGATATCTTCGCTGGACTAAGGTTACAGAGAATTCTAAGTTAATATCTTGGCCATCCCCCTATTTTGTATCATAATAATTTTTTTGCTATATAATATACTATTCCTATTGACAAAGTATGATTATACAGTTATAATTTCGATATTAATTCATATCTAAATGATATGATATATATGAAAAGGTGAGCTATGGAAAAACAGAAGAATATCTTGTCTACATTTTATTTTAAAAATGGAATACGATGTTGTAAAAACCTTTTATGATTTTTAAAAAAAGCAGGTTATAAGCGAAGAACTAAATAACTGAATTACTGCCTAAATCAAAGGATTACATATTAAAAAGGAAGTATCGCATATAGGATTGCGATTGAAAGGAATATTATGAGAGTAAAAAAAATTATTACATTAGGTTTAACGACTGCATTATTAGCAGGTATCTTAGCAGGCTGTGGAAAAAATGATAAAAGTACCGGAAGCTCAGCTTCTACACAAGCAATCGAAATAACCAATGTATCCTATGACCCGACGAGGGAATTTTATGAAGCTTACAATAAAGAATTTGCAGACTACTGGAAAGAGAAGACTGGTCAGGAGGTAACCGTTACTCAATCCCATGGAGGTTCCGGTAAACAAGCCCGTTCCGTTATTGAAGGTAATGAAGCGGATATTGTTACCTTAGCGTTAGGATATGATATTACGGCGATTGCGGATGCCGGAATGATTGATGAAGGATGGCAAAGTGAATTTGAAAATAACAGTTCACCTTATACTTCAACCATCGTATTTCTAGTTCGAAAAGGTAATCCGAAGCATATTAAAGACTGGGATGATTTGGTCAGAGAGGATATAGGAATTATTACTCCTAATCCTAAGACCTCTGGTGGAGCCAGATGGAACTACCTGGCGGCCTGGGCATATGCAGATAAAGCATATAACCATGATGAAACTCAAATTAAGGAATATATAAAGAAATTATATCAGAATGTATTAGTTTTGGATTCCGGAGCAAGAGGTGCAACAACTACTTTTGTTGAAAATGGTCAGGGCGATGTACTTCTGGCTTGGGAAAATGAAGCTTATCTTTCAATGAAAGAGAATCTGGATGATTATGAAATCATTACACCAAGTATTAGTATCTTAGCTGAGCCACCCGTTGCAATTATTGATCAGGTGGTAGAAGACAGAGGAACAAGAGAAGTAGCAACCGCATATTTGGATTATTTATATTCTGATATAGGCCAGAGACTGGTGGGTGAAAACTATTACAGACCAAGTAACAAGAAAATATTAGCAGCGTTTGATGATGTATTTAATACGGATGTAGAATTGGTTACCATTGATGATGATTTATTTGGTGGATGGAATAAGGCTCAGGAAGAACATTTTAATGACGGCGGTATATTTGATCAGATTTATACTGGTGAATGATAATGATAAGCACTGATGAATAATCAACAGAAAACACATAATTTAAGGATAATAATTGCTAACGAATAATCGAGTTGTGATAAATATAATTTTAGCAATAATTACAATAAAACATAGATGGAGGTAGGGAAGACAATGATGCGAGGCAAAAGAAAACAGGTAATACCGGGTTTTGGTATCTCAATGGGAGTCACGATTACATTACTCAGTTTAATCGTATTAATCCCAATGGCATCTTTGGTATTCAATGCCTCTTCTATGGGTTATGACAAGTTCATTGAAACGGTTACTGACAAACGAATTGTGTCTGGTTATCTTGTGAGTTTTTCCTGTTCTTTTATTGCTGCATTAATCAATGCGGTATTTGGTGTTATTTTATCTTGGGTTTTAGTAAGATATGAATTTCCCTTCAAGAGATTAGTGGATGGTCTTATT
>JAQUYQ010000046.1 GCA_028691795.1 Herbinix sp. | reverse complement strand
AGCTTTTCAAAATTGTCTACTTTATTAACAACAAGTACAACCGGTTTTCCTGAACGTCTTAACATATCTGCAACCTTGGAATCGGAGTCTACAAGACCTTGTCTGACATCTGCAAGAAAAATAATAACGTCTGCTGTATCAATCGCAATCTGAGCCTGTTCCCTCATATAGGATAACATCTCGTCCTTGCTGTCCGGTTCAATACCACCGGTATCTATCATTGTAAATTGTGAATTAAGCCAAGTAACATCGGCATAAATGCGGTCTCTTGTTACACCGGGATAATCCTTCACGATGGATATACGCTCCCCGGCTAATGCATTAAATAATGTTGATTTTCCCACATTAGGCCTGCCTACAATGGCTACGATTGGTCTGCTCATAATTACCTCCAAATTTATATAAGAAAAAGACTAAATCACTAACTAAATGCCTTACATTATAATGGAATCAATGAAGGACTTTCCATCTGATTGTACAATACGGATTTTGGTTTGTAAAGCATTTTCAATCTCGTCAATGTTTACATCATCGAGTAAGACTGTTTCTTCACTGCGAAGCAGCACCTCTGGAAGCAGCAAATTATCACCGAAAACCTGTCCCTTAAGCTGAGATATGATATCTCCACCCGTTAATAAGCCTGCTACCGTTATTTGTGTTCCAAAGAAATGATTGATTATGGTATATAGATGAATCCTGATATTCGGGAATTTTGTCACTATTCGATCGGTTAACCTTAAAATGACAGGCGCAGCTAGCATACCAGTTGCAATCGAAATATTTCTGCTTCGGTCATCTCCAGTGATTTCATTAAAATAATCCTCAAATTCATTCTGTAAAGACCTTATCATTCCAACCCCATTTTCAATCTGAGGATATCCCTCATAAAAATCTTCCTCGGGAATTGGTAGCTCTGCTTTAAGATACCACTCATCACTTGCATAGATAAAACGGGTATCGTAGTGCGTTAAGAAAATTTTCTGCCACCTGTGGATTTGCTCCAATACCTCAAGGGAATCTTCCTTTGTAAAGCTCTCCAGCTCTTGAAGTCCTTCACGGTATTTCGTAAGTCCTACCGGAACCACCGATACACTCACCATTTCTGGCAGAAAAGCGGATAAATCATGCATCGTCTTCTCAAGCTCGTCTTTATCGTTCCAGCCTTTACAAAGAACGATCTGCCCGTTCATAGTAATACCGGCATCTTTTAATTTTTTTAATTTTGCCAAAGCACTACCTGCAAAGCGATTGTGAAGCATTTTACAGCGAAGCTCTTCATTGGTAGTATGAACAGAAATATTAATTGGCGATAATTTATAGAAGATAATCCGATCTATTTCTTCATCACTCATATTGGTCAAGGTTATATAATTGCCTTGAAGAAAGGAAAGTCTGGCATCATCATCTTTAAAATACAAAGTATCACGCATACCCGGAGGCATCTGATCAATGAAACAGAAAATGCATTTGTTTCGACAGGATCGATATTCATCCATCAATCCTTCTTCAAATACAATACCTAAATCCTCGTCGTATTCCTTCTCTATATCCAGTTCCCATTCCTCACCATCTGGTTTTTTAATCAGAACGGTCAAATTCTCATCCTTAGTGAGGTAATGATAATCAAGAACATCCACGATTTCAGTTCCGTTAATTGATATTAATTCATCGCCGGTTGTCAGCTCCAATTCCTCAGCAATACTTCCCTTATCTATTTCTTTAATAATGTGCGCTTTTTTCTTCATAACATACACCAATTCTCTCTATTTACTATATTTACTCAGCAATTGCCAGAAATGCTGCCAGACTGCCACGTTTTCCTTCTGTTTTACGGTGTGAAAATAATAAATCGCTGTTGCAGCAGGTACAAACGCCACTGATATGAATATTCTCAGGACTAAGTCCTGCTTCTGATAACACCGCATGATTAGCTGCCCATAAGTCACACTGATATTTGCCATTTCCTTTAGCGATTAAGATATTATTCTCCGAATTTATTGAAAATGCTTTCTTAAATTCAGCTGCAACCTCTTCCCCTATTTCATAGCAGCTAGCACAAATGGAGGGTCCGACTACGGCAATGATATCCCTAGGATTACTTCCAAAGCTCTTTTGCATTTGCTCAACTGTAATTTTACCTATTTTCATGACGGTTCCACGCCATCCTGAGTGAGTTAATCCAATCGCTTTATTCTTCGGATCAACGAAATATAAAGGCACACAGTCCGCATATTTCGTTACTAAAGTAATGTTTGGTTTATTGGTTATCAAGCCATCAATTTCCTCAAAATCGGATGGAATAAAAAGCCCCTTTCCTCGATCTCCTTCCTGGACAACGCGGATATTCGTTTTGTGTACCTGTTTAGAGATAACAAAAGAATGAGGATCAACACCGATACTTTTTGCAATACGATTGTAATTTTCCATAATATTAGCAGGTTCATCCTGGTAGGGACTGGTATCAACGCCAAAATTCATGGAAGAAAAAATATCACTGCTAACACCGCCCAAACGAGTTGAAAATCCGTGCCGTAAGAAAGGAATTTGTGATAAAACCGGAAAGGATATATAGGGTGTATTTAAAGAAAAATCGATTTGTGCAGAATTATTGTTTTCAAACATCATTTAAATCAGGCCTTTCTAGGTGAATTATTTTTATATTATTTCAATTGTCATAAGTCAAAAATAATTATATCGATGAAGGTAGGTGTATATATATTCATCTTGGCTTGACCGGCCGAAAGTAGTTGCCTATCTTTCGTTTAAGACTCTTCTAAAATGCGAGTTTGAGCGAGCATTTTAGTGTGCTTAGAGGCTTAATAAGAAAGATACTACTTGAAGGAACAGAAGTAAACTTCTGCGGCAGCCAAATGAATATGTATACACCTTTCTTCATCTCATAACTTAAATCCGACTTATGACAATTGAAATAATTCATGCCCCATCAAACGCATTTTTAATCAACGAAATCTCATGATCAAGGATAACCACGGCATCAAAACGACATGGTGTATCTTGTGGGATTTTATGTAATAGCATATAAAATTCGGCTGTTCTCGTTATTTTGCGGATTTTATTCAGGTTAATAGCTTCTGCAGGATATCCTTTTGAGATACCGGAACGATATTTTACCTCAATGAAACAGAGATAGCCCTCTGATTTTGCAATCAGATCAATCTCACCTATCTTACAGCGAAAATTTTTATGAAGAATAAAATACCCATTCTTCTTAAGATAATCCGCCGCTTCCTGCTCAAATTTGGTACCAACAGCCCTGTTATTCATTTATTCTTAAGAATTCCTTTCATTCTTCAATCTTGCCTTTTATGCGATCCATTTGATCAACAAATACTAAAACTTCAGCAACAACCTCGTAAAGTTCTGGCGGAATCATGTTACCGATTTCAAGTTTTGATAACGTATTTGCCAGTTTTTCGTCCTTATGAAGGGGTATATCGGCTTCCTTTGCCTTTTCGATGATCTTTTGGGCAAGGAAACCTTTTCCCGAAGCTATAACCTTCGGTGCATCATCCTTCGGATCATAAGAAATGGCAACTGCAGTTTTTTGTTTTGGATTATTATTTTGCTGCTCCATCGTAAATGCTCCCTTTACTTAACTTCACACTATATCAGCATCCTAGTAAACAAATCACCCAAGTTCAAATTATTACATAAAATTCTTTACGAAGCTTTTTCTATGAATAGGTGTAAGTCCTAACTTCTTAATGGCTTCAATATGCTTTGGTGAGCCATAACCCTTATTACTTGCCAAATCATAGCCGGGGAATATTTTATCATAGGCAACCATAAGACGATCTCTCGTAACCTTAGCCACAATACTTGCTGCAGCGATGGATATGCTTTTTGCATCTCCCTTAATAATCGGAACCTGTTTGATCTCTACTCCGGGTATGGTAACAGCATCATTTAATAGTATATCGGGTTTTATGGATAAATTGCTTATAGCTTTACGCATTGCCTCATAGGTTGCCTGAAGAATGTTCATTTCATCAATTTGATCAGGAGGCACGCTTCCGAT
The DNA here is from genome assembly GCA_028691795.1 of Herbinix sp. Taxonomy (GTDB): domain Bacteria; phylum Bacillota; class Clostridia; order Lachnospirales; family Lachnospiraceae; genus Mobilitalea. Next base: position 13,771 of record JAQUYQ010000046.1, on the reverse strand, counting down.
ACCAAAAGCTACCGCTGAGGATATAATCTCATCATATAATTCTTCACGCTTCTTTTCCGATAACTGCTTTGAATCATTAATATATAGTATATTACAATCCTTTGGTAAAATGACGGCACACGCGATTACAGGCCCTGCAAAGGGTCCTCTTCCAACTTCGTCAATACCACAGATATATTGATATTCATTATATTTTGTCTCATATTCCTTCATTACTGCCAAACGTTCCAGTTCATTTTGCTTGGCTGCGATTTTGTTCCTATATTGATTACAGATCGTAACAACACCGCTTCGTTCATCCGTTTCAAACTTCTTTAATAAATTCGGAATTTGTGAATCCTCTGCCTGCATAAATTCCAGTTTGATTATTGAAATTTTTTTCGGTGCTTCTTCTTTCTCATCATTTATCATGGAAGTATCTCCCTTATATCATAAATGTTATCTTTTTATTTCTTAGGATTACTGCAAAATGTTAGTTCTTTAATAAATGCTGAACCCTTTGTAACTATTACTTATTAGATTAAATTGATTCAATTTATCAATTTTAAGCTTCGACTGTTTTTACATCCTCAGTCTTTTCCTCAACTTCTATTATATCGGTCTTAACATTCTCAGTATTTACTTTTATTTCTTTTTTATTGGATTTGCTAACCTCAGCCTTATCTTTCATATCAGATGGGAATTCCAAAGTAATGTTTCCTAGTTTGATGCTTCTAAAATCATCGATTATCATATTAGCAGCACGGTCCATATCGGGTTCTCCACCTTTCAATAGACAGGAACGTTTTAAAGCAATCTTTTCAAGTACCTTTGAAGCTCCCTTTAAATTATCCTCAACCTCTACTTTTTCAATTCCATAACGATTTGTAAGAACTTCCGGATAATGTTTTTTTAATATCATAATCAGTTCTAAGGAAAGATTTGTTGTATCAATAATATTATCATTAATTGAACCGATTAATGCTAACCTAAGTCCAACTGACTGGTCTTCAAATTTAGGCCATAGAATTCCCGGAGTATCCAGCAATTCCGTAAATTTACTAAGACGGATCCATTGCTTTCCTTTTGTAACTCCCGGTTTGTTACCTGTTTTTGTAGAAGCTTTACCTACAAAGCTATTAATAAAAGTAGATTTACCTACATTTGGTATACCAACAATCATTGCACGAACAGGGCGGTTAAGTATGCCCTTCCTTCTGTCACGTTCAATTTTAGCTTCGCAAGCTTTATTAACAATATCCTGTACCTGTTTTACGCCGCTACCGCTCTTGGAATTAACTAATGCTACAAAATATCCTTTCGCTTCAAAATATTCCTTCCATGCTGTATTATATCGTTGATCAGACATATCACATTTATTTAAAAGAATTACTCTCGATTTATTTTTAGCCAATACATCAATATCAGGATTTTTACTGGAATATGGTATTCTGGCATCAACCAGTTCTATTACCACATCAATCAGCTTTATATCCTCCTGCATCATACGCTTTGCTTTGGCCATATGGCCGGGATACCATTGAAAATTCATAAAAAATCCTTGCCTTTCATCAAAGCCTGCAAACTTTGGGCCGCAGGCTCAATATTTGTAAAGTGAATTGTAAACAAATCACTTTGTGAAAAAATTTGATTTTTCACACTAACGCCCATGTTTTTTGGGGACCAATCCTGAAGAATAGCTGCTTCTACTATTCTTCTTAAGTATCGCTTACGATACTTTTGGCTCGCATTCTTTTGCGAGATTATTCACACGAGCCAACGTTAACTATCTATATCATAGGTACTTGCGAAATATAAGTTATTTAGCCGCTTAATCTTGTTTTCGGTTTAATTTATTTATAAAGTTAAAAGGTTTCAAACGAATAAATGCTTTTCCTATTATTTCATCCTTACTGATAGTTCCAACACTTGCAAACCGACTATCTTCACTATTATTACGATTATCTCCCACAACAAAATATTCATTCTCTTCCAGCTTAATTTCTTCTTCTGCAAGTCCATAATTACTCATTGGTTCCACATTAATTATATCTTCGACTGCTTCACCATCTATATAGAAGAGACCATCCTTTATTTGAATTGTTTCACCAGGAAGTCCAATGATTCGCTTGATATTATAATAACTGTGTTCATTACCGCTTTGCTTAAATATAATAACATCAAATCGCTTTGGATCGGTGAAACGATAAGAGAACTTATTAATTATTATTGAATCGCCATCATATAAGGTAGTCTCCATAGAAATACCGACCATATTGGTTTTTTCCAGCGCGTAATTAATGATAGAATATGCTAAGAATATTACTGCAGCAATTTCAACTGCCCAGATTAATATTTCTATGATAATTTTTTTGATAACCGGTCGTTTGCTTTCTTTATCGAAATCAAATTCCATAGCCTAGCCCATACCCTTCATATTTAATTTGTATTAAATTGATAAAAAAGGGACAATCTCTCAAGTATTGTCCCTTCGTTGTATTTATCTGATTATCTCTTTCACTTTCGCTCTCTTACCTACTCTACCACGTAAATAGAAGAGTTTAGCATGTCTAACTTTACCGCGTCTTACAACAACAATTCTATCGATGCTAGGGCTATGAAGCGGCCAAGTCTTCTCAACACCAATACCATTGGATGCTTTTCTAACTGTGAAAGTTTCTCTTGCTCCACCGTTCTGTCTCTTTAAAACGGTTCCTTCAAATACCTGTAATCTTTCACGATTACCTTCTTTTACTTTAGCGTATACTTGAACTGTATCGCCTACGTTGAATGCTGTAACCTCTGCTTTCAGCTGTTCAGCTTCAATACTTTTAATAATATCATTCATTTTGTGACCTCCTATCATATTTAGATGTTCTTAACACGAATTGGTATTTTTACCATGCATCAGAGGACCATCCCATCTCACATCAAATTACTCTAGCATAAACTGTCACTAATTGCAAGTTATTTTTAATAAACATTATAATTTTTCTGGAAAATTAATCGAGTTAAATATTCACGTTCATTTTCGGTTAATTCTGCATTTTCAAGTAAATCGGGTCGTCTTTCATAGGTTCGGAGTACGGATTGCTCTCTTCTCCAAGTCTCTATATTGGCATGATGTCCTGTCAAAAGCACTTCTGGAACCTTTTTACCCATGAATACTTCCGGTCTGGTATATTGAGGGTATTCTAATAGATTATCCTGCAAGGACTCAAATTCAGAGGATACATCATTATTAAGTACGCCGGGAATTAAGCGTGAAATTGCATCAATCATGACCATTGCCGGTAATTCTCCACCGGTTAACACATAATCTCCGATGGATATATAATCAGTAACAACCATTTCCAAAACTCTTTCGTCAATTCCTTCATAATGGCCGCACAAGAATATCAAGTCATCTTCTTTTGCAAATTCTTTCGCCATTCCTTGATTAAATATACTCCCCTGTGGTGTAACATAGATAACACGAGGCTTTTCATAAGAAACAGAAGCTTCTTTCGTCATCTTAATATGATTAGCCAGATAACCAAAGGCTTTAAAAACGGGTTCCGCTTGTATCACCATTCCGGCGCCGCCTCCGTAAGGATAATCATCCACTCTGTTATGCTTATCCGCACTGAAATCTCTTATATTAACAGCATTTAATGAAATCAACCCTTTATCCATTGCTCTTCCGGTTATACTGGTACCAAGTCCCTGTTGTATCATCTCTGGAAAAAGCGTAAGTACGTGAAAGTTCATATTATTATTTGCGAGTTTACGGTAAAAATATAAATCTCACAATTTCTCCTTTCCATGTTTATTCTTAGGTAATTGTAAAACTATCAGAGTATAATCATTGATTTGGGCATCATAGGTCCTTACATTATTTCCTATACTCTAAAGCATTTTTTATAATAACCCATTCATAACATGTACAATAATTTTCTTGCTTTCAACATCGACATCAAGAATGCATTCTTTGATGGATGGAAGTAAAAGTTCTTTACCTTCCAAGGTTTTCACAACATATACATCATTCGCTGCGGTTGTTAAAATTTCTGTTAAAACGCCCAGCTTTACTCCCTCATCCGAAAAAACCTCCGAATCGATCAAATCACAGATAAAAAATTCATCTTTTTCAAGTTTAACTGCATTTTCTCTTGTGATTAATAAATCCCTATTTCGGTATTTCTCAATATCATTGATATTGTCAATTCCTTTAAACTTAAGAATAACCATTTGTTTAAAGAATTTGACACCTTCTATTTCCAATGTGAGATATTCTTTTCCGGTATCGAGATATATCTGCTTTAATTCTTTAAAGCGATTTGGATCATCGGTAGTGGGAAATACCTTTACTTCTCCCTTAATACCGTGAGTTGTTGAGATAACTCCTACTCTAAGATAATTTTCCATATTTAAATTCCCTCTTCTAATATTATGGTACGACTATATTTTTATCAAATTACTGCATTAACTATTCTATCATATATATATAATATATATAAGGTATTTAACCTTCAAGTCTCTTTTTAAATGTTTTCCTAAATATTGAGGTATAGTTCGGGTGTCATATATCAATCTTCAGAAAATAAACATCTCCATCAATAACCTAATCAATTATGGTCAAATATATTCTATCCGTATAAAGAAGAACATCTTTGTATACCCTGCCTCCACCGGCAATAAATACTGAGGACATAAACACATTTGTACAAAAAGAAGCTGATCTACTATGCCATAGACATAACAGACAGCTTCCTTGATTCTGCATAGGAAAAACTGCAATTGGATTCACTGCTATTGCAGAATCTCAACTACTACCTTCTTGTCATCCTTTGTTGCGGCTGCTTTTACTACGGTACGAATGGATTTGGCGATACGGCCTTGTTTGCCGATAACCTTACCCATATCATCCGAAGCAACTTTTAATTCCACAACAATTGCCTTTTCGGTTTCTTTTTCCGTAACTACAACCTCATCGGGATGATCCACGAGTGACTTAGCGATAACTTCAACTAATTCCTTCATTTTAACTACCTCCATATCAGAATATAGAAGTAGAAAAAGACACGAACTGTCCTTTTCATATGCGAATTATTTCATAATTCGCATTACCTCCACGATGCTTATTACAGAATACCTGCATTCTTAAAAATCTTACCTACTGTATCAGTAGGCTGTGCACCATTTGCTAACCATTTCTTAGCTGCTTCAGCATCTACGTTGAAAGCACTAGGATTCTGAGTAGGATCATAAGTACCGATTTCCTCGATAAATCTACCATCTCTAGGTGTTCTGGAATCAGAAACAATGATTCTATAGAAAGGAGCCTTTTTCTGTCCCATTCTCTTTAATCTAATCTTTACTGCCATTTTATTTCACCTCCTTATAATATTCGAATACCACGGCAGGGACAAACCCTGCTGTGATATAAATCTATATTGTAAATGTCCAGTATTTCCAGACATACAATGACTCATTAAAAACCAAAAGGCATCTTAAACTTGTTATGCTTGCCGCCTTTTCCCATCATACCGGAAAATTGCTTCATCATTTTTTTGGATTGTTCAAATTGTTTTACAATTGCATTCACTTCGCTGATATCAACTCCAGCTCCCGCAGCAATTCGTTTCTTTCGAGAAAGATTCAACAAATCCGGATTAGAACGTTCTGCCTTCGTCATTGATTGAATGATTGCTTCCGGTACAGCAAGTGCTTTATCATCAATTTCAATACCCTTTAGTTGTTTGCCCATACCTGGTATCATGCTCATTAAATCAGCAATTCCGCCCATTTTCTTTACCTGCTGCATCTGATCAAGGTAATCGTTAAAATCAAATTCAGACTTCTTAATCTTCTTTTCTAATTCTCTGGCCTTGGTTTCATCAAATTCAGCCTGGGCTTTATCAATTAAAGTAAGGATATCCCCCATTCCTAGGATACGGGAAGCCATACGGTCGGGATAAAACTGTTCCAGATCGGAGAGTTTCTCACCCATACCAATAAATAAAATCGGGCGACCGGTAACTGCTCTTATGGAAAGAGCTGCACCACCTCGGGTATCACCATCTAATTTTGTCAAAATAACGCCATCAATCGTCAGCTTCTCATTAAACATCTCAGATACGTTAACAGCATCTTGACCTGTCATTGCATCAACCACTAAAATCGTTTGATGAACGGTTATATTCGCCTTTATCTCTTGAAGTTCTTCCATCATGGCTTCATCTATATGCAGACGACCTGCAGTATCCAAAATTACTACATTATAGCCATTCTTAGCTGCATGCTCCATTGCTGCTTTCGCAATATTCACTGGCTTATGCTTATCTCCCATGGAGAATACGCTGACACCTTGTTTATCTCCATTGATTTGCAACTGTTCAATTGCAGCCGGACGATAAATATCGCAAGCTACAAGTAATGGTTTTTTACCTTTTGATTTTAATTTTCCGGCAATTTTCGCTGTGGTTGTTGTTTTACCAGCACCCTGCAGACCGCACATCAAGATAACTGTTATTTCATTTGATGGCTTTAATTGAAGTTCTACCGTATTCTCACCTAATAGTTTAACCATTTCTTCGTTAACAATCTTGATTACCATTTGCCCCGGTGTAAGACTGTTAAGAACATCCTGTCCTACGGATCGCTCCTGAACGGTATTCACAAAATTCTTAACTACTTTAAAGTTAACATCGGCTTCCAACAAAGCCATTTTTACTTCTTTTAAAGCAGTTTTTACATCAGCTTCGGAAAGTCTGCCCTTTCCTTTTAAGCTTTTAAATATATTCTGAAGTTTATCGGATAAGTTTTCAAATGCCATTAAAGTCTCCATTCCGACGCCTAGCGGCGACACAAATAAACTAGAAAAAACATGTAAGAGGCTTTTTCGAATAGCGAATTATGCTTACATCGTTCGCTTTTCGAAATGAATTAAATAAAAAACATTTCGAACTTTAGAGCTCCTTTAAAATATCATCTGCCAATATTGTAATGTTACAGATACTTGTAAAATCATGTGTATTTGTTGTATCTGTTACGATATTCTTTATCCTGTTTAACTTATCTTTAATGGACTGAAATTTGCAAACGAGGGATAACTTGGCTTCATATTCCTTTAACTCCAAGGTGCAACGCTTTACAATATCATGAACTCCCTGACGGCTAATTCCTTGTTCCGAAGCAATCTCACTGAGTGATAAATCATTTAATATATAATCCTCAAATATCTGTTTTTTATGATTACTTAATAATTCACCATAAAAATCATATAGAATGGACAGTTGGACAATTTCCTCCAACTTTTCTATCTGTGCTTCATTCTGTACCATAAAATTCACCACCTGTAAAGGTTTTTTCTTTACAGGTGTCAGTATATCTAATTTGATTCTATTTGTCAAGTAGTTATTTTTATACAAGCAAAAGGGCGGGTTGAGAGAATGTCAGACACTCTTCAATCCCGCCTTCCTGTTGAACTCCGACTTGAGAATGTAACGAGCATTCAGCAAGCCAATCAATTTCTCCACTCTTATATAAAGAAATTTAATAAGATATAATCAATTTTAACTTACTGATATTGGCCCAAAGCTACCCCATATTCATAATTATTGAAATTCCTAATCATGAACAAAAATGGATTTATTACTTTTGAAAATATGATTTAATTCTCGTAACATATCTTATTATACTATTAATTAAAAGTTTATATAACTTTCATCCTTGGACTAATATATTTGAATTTATCACCTCGTATTAATGTCTTTGTGCGATGTAAAGGTCTATTATACTGATCATAGACCACCTCACGGACTAATAGCAACGGACTACCCGTTTTTATACATAAATAATTTGCTTCATACTTATTACATTCACTTATTTCAAATTCCATAACTGAATTTCCTGTAACTAATCCATACTTATTACTTAATATTTTATACAAAGATTCATCATCTAAATTCTCTGCCAATATTGTTTTAAGATGACCTGGAAAGAACAAATTTTCCAATAAAACTGGCAAATCATCTGCCATACGTATTCTCTCAATGCGTATTACTTGTTCATCAGGTTCTAACTGTAATTCTTTAACATCTCTTTCAGTAGCATCCTGCAATACAAGTTTTATAGTTCTACCACCAGAAGTTTTTCCATTTCTTTTACATAAGTTTGTAAAACTGTTTGGATTAGATAAATCTTCTGTAATCTTAGGCTCTTGCACGAAAGTACCTTTCCCTTGCTTTTTTGTAAGAACTTCTTCATCCACAAGCTCAGCGAGTGCTTTTCTAACAGTCATTCTACTAATCTGATAAATCTCACTCCATTCCTGTTCTGTTAGTATTTTCTGATTTGGTTTTAATTTACCGTCTCTTATATCATTGAAAATCAAATTTTTTAATTGCTTATATAATGGTACTTTACTATTTACATCTAATTCTCGCATAATATTTCTCCTAGTCTATTAACTATCCACCATTTATTTATACATATGTATATATCATGATATATCAGCTTCATCGGCAAGCATGTTATGTGTTGGGGAATCTTCGCTACGTGTGTTCAGATATTCTTTGCAATGGAACTGACTCTATGAGTATTGTTTTCATAACTTATTTTAGTAATCAACTGATGCCATCTTCGCCTTTTTGAGTGTATAATTTTAATATTCTACATGCCACATATAACGTCTAACATCAACTGAATGGTTTCTCGCATCGGCAAGTTTATGACTATAAATACTTAAAACTCCTGTAAATACTAATGGACTTAAATATTCACATACATTAGCGCCTAAAATGTCTACACCAAATTCCTTGGCATCCAAAATCGTAATTTTCTTTCCATACTTTTGTAGGAAGTTAATTGCCCTTTCATCCATTGTTCTTTCTCTACCAGTTCCAAGAAGAATTAGAAATGGAACTTCTTTATCTGTCACCTCAAATGGTCCATGAAAAAACTCTGCACAATGAATTGGATTTGAATGAATCCATTGACATTCCATCAAAATACATGTTGTAGTTGTATATGCAACACTATAATTTGCTCCACTTGCCATTACATAAATTACTGGTTCTGTTTTATGGTTTTCCGCGAAGCTTAGAGCACCGGGCAGTGCATACTTTCGAGCTTTTTCAATAACATCGTCTAATATATTAAATCCATTCTGCATTTCATCATAATATTTATAGCCTTCTACCTGATTTAAAAGTTCAACTGCAAATCTTAAAGCAATTGCTATTGATCCAACCGAATATTTATACTTGGGCTCATCACCGTAATAGAATATATAATCTCCATTTGCTGCAAGTAATGAATCTTCTTTTCCAACTAAGGTGATAGACACTGCACCAACTTTTTGAGTTAATTTTGCTACTTCAACAGCTTCTGGTGTATTTCCACTAAACGAAAGTGTTACTACAATAGAGTTTTCATCAAAAGCTTTTGGTGTACATAATTCAAATTCTTTTGCGGTGTAAACCCAACTTTGTATTTTTTTTGATTCGCATGTCAAGAAAAAATTTGCTGGTGTTAATCCCGATTTTGAACCACCACAAGCAACGAAATATATTTTATTTATACCACCCGTCTTTTTTCGAGAATCTAATATTTTTTTAACAACCTCGCCATAGTTTATTTTCATTTCTTTCTCTCCTTTTTAATTTATTAATAGACATTTGTAAAATGCCTTCAACCCACTGATTTTAAAACTACTGTATATAAACGTCTTATAATTTTACTATACAATTTAGTTAATATATTTTATAAATCAATTTGCAAACCGTACCCAAACGAACCCTCAACCAAACAGTTTTGAGCAGAATATGAGGCAGCTTCTCTTAAAGATGATATAGCCATATCTTCGGAAATCTGGATATTTTTGTTCCACCCACGTTTCAATAAACCAACTAAAAATGCTGCAAAAAATGAATCCCCTGCTCCCATAGTATCAACAGGTTCAATTTCTACAATTTTTCCCTCATACAAACTATTTTCTGTATATAATCGTTGCCCTTTTGCACCCATTGTTATAAGAACATTTCGGCATCCAAACTCTTTTGTTCGTTGTGCTAATTCTGTAATTTCTTGATTATTTAGATGCTCACCGGAAAATAATGCAACATCTAATTTGGGGCAAACCTTTTTCAGATATTCATCAATCCTATATTTATCTTCTGACGAAAAATCAAATGTTAAAAGTGATTCCATATTTTTCAGCTTATCAAACTGATTTTCAATATGTGCATAACATGAAGCATGAATTAAATCAAATTCTTTCATGTAATCTATGTCACTTTCACTAAGTATTGGAGGAAAAAGAGTTCCAACACCATGGGAATCCCCAAAATAATTTGCATCAAATACTCGATTTCCCTCTATAATATTTACTGCGGCCTTTCCAGTACTACCATTTTTTAATGAACAATGAGATATATCAATTCCTTTTAATTTTGCACATTTACAAATATGCTCACTAATAATATCATTACCAATAGTGCCTAAAAATGCGGCATCTGCTCCGTTTTCATGTGCAAAAACCGCAACATTTAACGCATTCCCTCCGGGATATGCTATTTGTTTATTAATATAATAATCTACACAACAATCTCCAAATCCTAAAACTTTCATGCACTACTCCTTCTATGTTTTAATTTTACACTTCATTCCTTTATGCTGCCTTCTGACAACCCACGAATAAACTGTTTTTGGAATATAAGAAATAATATAATCATAATTGCGGCAGAAATTACAAGTCCAGAAATTAATATTGGATAATTTGTTTTTAAAGCTGATTTTAAGGTTACCAATCCAACTGGAATTGTTTTTAATTTATCTGATTCAATAAATACAGTTGCAAACATATACTCATTCCAAGTATGCATTGTAGAAAGCAATGCTCCCGAAGCTAATACTGGTTTGCTTATTGGTAATATTATATAAATAAATACATTAAAAGAAGAACATCCATCGATAAATGCTGACTCTTCCATTGACCTAGACATAGACAACATATATGACCGCATTAATAAAACTGTAAATGAAAATTGGTATGTACAATAAGTAATAATTAACCCTATATGTTTATTATATAGATTTAATTTTTGTAATAATTTAAATAATGATACTAAATTTACTTCTGGAGAAATCATCATTCCACCTAATATAAAGATAAATATAATATCCTTACTTCTGAATTCAAATCGACTTAGTACATAAGCCCCAAGTGCGCTGAAAAAAACAGTGAAAATTGTAGATAACACAGTCACAATTATACTATTAGTAAAATACTTTCCTACACCATACTTTATTGCATAGACATAATTATTCCACTGAAATTTTCGAGGTAATCCCCACGGATCAGAAAAAAATTCTGAGTTTTCTTTAAAACTTGAAAATAACATCCAAATTAGTGGTAAAATAATCATCGACCCAAGTATTGTAAACATTGCAAACACTAATATTTTTCCTGTGGAACCATACAACTTACTTAACATTATGATTTGCCTCCTATACTTGACCTGAGTGAGTTATTTTTAATTGGAATAACGACAACACCAACGTAATACCGAAGATAATTATTGCATATGCACTTGCTACACCCATTTCATCATTAATGAACGCTGATCGATACATTGCTGTTGCTAAAACTTCTGTTGAACGTCCAGGTCCACCTCCAGTCATTATTTGAATTTCTGTAAATACTTTGAAACTGCCTATTACTGTTATAAGTGCAGTAACTAACATAGATTCTTTAGCCATTGGTAACGTTATATAGATAAAATTTTTAATTGAACCACCACCATCTATTTTAGCAGCTTCATATAGTTCTCTTGGTATTTTCTGTATACCAACTAAATCCAACAACATACAATAACCAACATACTGCCATTGTGATACAAAGATACAACAGAATATTGCTATTTTTTGATCACCTAACCATAATGGTGTAACATTTGTGAAGCCTATGTAATGAATAAAGTAATTTACTAACCCATTGTTTGGGTTTAATAATGCCTGCCATAACAACCCGATAACCGTCATTGATATTAATGATGGTAAAAACAATATTGTTCTAAAATATTTTTGAGATTGCCTCATAAATAGCTCTTCCAAACAAGCCGCAAGAACCATTGCCACACCAACTTGGAAAATTACAGATAAAATCGCATACAATATATTATTTTTAAAAATTGTACCAATCTCTTCATTTGAAAAAATTTGAATATAATTTGCTAATCCAACCCATTTTCTGTCTGGTGAATAAGAAACCCACGAGTAGAAACTATCTATAATTGATCTTATTAATGGATAATATACAAAAATAACAAGGCTAATAATTACAGGAGCAAGATAAAGGATTATAATTTTTTTACTTTTATAAACTTTCAAAGGTTCACCTCCATAAATTAAAGAGGTAGGAATAATCCCACCTCTTATTCCGCTTTATTCTTCGCCTTCTGTTTGAATTTCATCAGCTGCCTTTTGAACTTTTTCCATTAATTTTTCTGGTGTTGTTGTCCCTGCAAGAACCTCTTGTATTCCTGGTACATATACTTCTGCAATTTTACTATGTACATCTGCATCCAACCAGTTAACAAAACCATCAGCTGTTGAATATAGTTTAACAGCCTCTAGTGTTACTTCATCTGAATTACTTTCGTTATGAACGTCTTTAATCGATGCTGGACTTGAAAGTTGAGTAATCATTCTCTCTTGCCACTTATTACTTGTAATAAGTTTTAACAATTCAATGGCAACATCTGGATTTTTACAACTTTTTGATATCATAAACCCATCTGGTGAACCAGTTATAAGATTTGTATTGCCTTTTGCGTTTTCAGGTGCTGGCATAGGAAATACGCCTGCATTAATATTGTTTTCAGAACAACGTTTAAATTCAATAGATTGCATATACGTCATTGCAGCGTTTCCGGTTAGAAAATCATTTCGAGCAACTTCAAATTCAATTGCATTTGTATTTGGTGTAAAATAACCTTTATCATTGATATCTTTTAATAAATAAAGTGCATCTAGATATCCTTTATCTGTAAATTTGCCAGTTTTATAATTATAATCACTATTTCTTACATCTTCAGGTACGCACTGTCCATTAAAAGTGGTGATATAATGACAAGATGCCCATGGATCTTGATTTCCTAAAGCAATCGGAAGTACTTTTGCATCTTTAAAGGTCTGACATATTTCTAATAATTCTTCATATGTTTTAGGAACTTCTACGTTATATTTTTCAAACAAATCCTTATTGTAAACCATCATTTTGCAATCAATACGTACAGGTATTCCATAAAGTCCTTCTTCATATGTGAACGGTACTAAAGAAGCTGGAATAAATGTATCTGCCCATTCAGAATCTTTGTCTAAATATTCTGATAGATCTAAAACACTTCCTGCACGAACAAATTTATACGCGGATTCACCACTCCAAGAAAAGAAAATATCCGGTGCATCATCTGCTCCAAGCATAACTTTTAACTTTGATTTGTAATCTGGATCCCCTACATTTTCAATTATAATATCTACATTCTTATGACTAGCTTCAAATTCTTTCGCTAAATCTTCAAAATAAGAAGTTTCATCAACATTTATCCAATTATGAAAAAGTTTTAAAGTTGTTTTTTCATCAGTTTCATCAGTTTCATCATTTTCATCTGATGGCGTTGTGCTAGTAGACTGTTTTATTTCTGAATTCCCACATCCAGTTAGAATAAATGATGCTAATAAAGTAATTAATAATAAATACCCCATAAGTTTTTTCATTAATATTACCTCCTAATTTATTTGGTAA
>JAQUYQ010000045.1:9556-17925 GCA_028691795.1 Herbinix sp. | reverse complement strand
CATATTGCTTTAATGCCTTATACAATGGATTAAGCCCTTATTTTACTAGGGTTGTAGAGGTTGTGAAGGGTCGTAGTAAACGACTTGTACACACTTTGGATAAGAAAATGTAAATAGCCGTTACATGACGAAAGGTGAATGTTTACTTTGGTTATGTAACGGCTTTTGTAATGGAAAAATCTTATATGTGGTTATTTTAGTCTCAGTCAAATGAATATATATATAATAAGTTGTGATGATTTAGAGGTGTTGATACTATTTATTATCAGATACCTTTGGAAAGTGAATCAGGATGAAAAAAAGTAAAATAATAATAGATATATTAGTTATCTCATTAGGTTTTATACTTTTTATTATATGGGATCAGAACTTCATTCGGTATACCGTATCAACTTCATCATTATCATTACTTAAGTATTATGATATTTACCTAATAACAACAAATGAAAAAGATCAGTTTTGGCAATATATGAATCTAGGAGCAGCAGATATGGCAGCTTCCACTGGTGTTAATTATTACTGGAGGTTCCCGGAGGAGAGAAATCCCAATAAGCAGATTGAAATTATAAATGAGGCTGTAAATGACGGCGCTGTAGCACTTTTAATTGCAGCTGATGATCCTAAAAGGATCTCTGGGGCTATTGAAGATGCCAAAGCAAGAGGGGTAAAAGTGATTTATGTGGATGCACCAGCTAATGAAGAAGCGATAACTACATTAGCAACAGATAATTATAATGCAGGATTTGTAGCAGGGCAGAAAATGATTTCAAATCTAGCTAATAGGGGTATGAGAAGTGGATCCATTGGGATTATCAGTTTAAAAGATAAATCAACAAGTATGCAGCGGGAAGAGGGATTTAGGGATGCTCTTGCTGTAGAACCCGGTTATATAATTCTACAAACAGTATATACGAATGGTGAACCCAATAATTCGCAGTTGGCTGCAGAGCAATTAATAAATCAAAATAATGATTTGGTAGGTTTATTTGGTACGAATGAAGGTACCAGCGAGGGTGTGGGTTATGCAAACAAAGCAAATGAGAACAGATTTGTCGGGATTGGCTTTGATAAATCAGATACAACGAAGAAATTACTTGATGATGGAAGTTTAAATGTTATCATAGAGCAAAACCCATATACCATGGGATATCTTGGTATGGCAGAGGCATTAGCAAGCTTACTTGGTAAAGATACCGGTCCCAGTTATATTAACACCGGCTATACGGTTCTAGAAGAGTAATGATATATTTGTTCTGTATACCTTTGAAAAAAATTAGAGAGTCTCCAATAAGGGGACTCTCTAAGTAAGTCTTAATATTCAACAACTCCCATATATCTTCTCATGTCCAGAGGATGTCTGCGTTTATTCTGTAATGCTGTACGATAGGAAACTGTCATAGCATAGAATAATGGGGCATTGAAATAATCAACACAAGTATCATCGATCACATCGAGACCGAACTCATTGGAATCAATAACCTCATATTTCTTGCCATATTTACAAAGGAAGGTCAGGGCTCTTTCATCAATTTCCCTTGTTTTTCCGCGACTCATCATTAAAATATATAAATGATCTTCATCTGTTACTTCGAAAGGGCCATGGAAGTATTCAGCACAATTCAGATAGCAACAGTCCATCCATTGCATTTCCTGCAAAGAGCAGATAGCAAATCCATATGCCTGAGCATAGCTGGCTCCCGAAGACATAATATAAAGAAAGGGCTCCTGAGCATATTTTTCAGCAAAGACCCAGGTACGGTTTAGAACCTTCTTCTGAGCTGCACGAATGATAGAATCTATTTTTGCAATACCATCCTTCATCATATCGTACAATTGATAATCAGCTTCCTGTCTGTGCATTAGCTCATTCAAGATGGAATAAGTAAGACACATAGGCTTTTCCTCTTCCGGGGTATCCTCTTCCCAGCGGTAAATAATAGGATTAAATTCAGCATTGGCACACTTGCTGCTTTCATTATGAGTATATGCAATTACATAAGCTCCTTTTTCTTTTGCAAACTCAGCAGCCTGTACCGTTTCCTTTGTATTACCGGTGTGTGAACAGATAAATACAAGGCTGCTTTTGCCAAAATGCTTTGGTGGTGCCAGTAAAAACTCTTTGCTTGGGATCCAGGAAGAATGCATTGAGGTAGATTCTCTTTCTACAAAATAGGCACTGGAATATAAATCAATTAAGGATCCCCCGCACGCAATAAAATATACTTCATCAATTTGTCCATTTTTATTTATTATGTCATCAACTACATTTTTTACGTTAAATTCAGATACTTTCATATAAATTCTCCTTAAACAGCTTTAGCTTTTTTTTGTTTGTGTGATATATAGTGAACTAAGATGGATGCCATCATACCAACGATTGCTATTGTCAATAGGAAACCGAAAATCATTTTATAAGCATTGTTGCCGTAATTATCCATCCAGTTTCCGAAGATTACATAGAAGAAGGAATCCGGTAAATAACCGATAATTGAAGCGATTCCAATGATTGTTCCTGTATAAACTGCGCTGAAGTTACACTCTTTTAAGCAGGACCAGATAACGCCATACAGCATCATGGCAATTGCAGAAGGTAAAAGTGAAATAGCGGTTGCTACACCGGAACCAATACCTGCAGGCATAAACATTACGCCAATATAAATCAGGGAGGTAATACCAAAAGCTATGACATACCATTTTGTGGATGATTTGAAGATCTTATCTACGAAATATCCGCCTAAAGGAGATAACAAATTCATCAGGTTACTTCTGACAATGCTAATTACGGAGGAGCTTACCAGTGAAATTCCGAGTACATCTGTTAAATAAGGAGAAAAATAGGATACACTGGTATATAACCCATAAGAACAGAATACCAATAAGGATATCAACCAGGTAAGCGGATTTTTAAGAACAGCACCAACATACTTGAATTTAAATTTCTCATCTTCTGAAGATGAGAAATCATCTGCTTTTTCTTTGAAAAAGAAAATAACAAGTAAAGCGGCTAGTAATGTTCCGAAAGCCATAACCCACATTGCTACAATAAATGATTCGGCTGGATCCTCTTTAAAGGAGCTGGCATATAAACAGACAGCATTTAAAATTGCCGAAATAATTCCGGAGGAAGCATAATAAAAACCGTAACAGAAGCCCTGCTGATCCCTGCTTCCAATCATACCAACGGCTTTCGTAATAGCACACCAGAAAGCGAAATTAGTAGTAAGACCGACTCCCAGCCATACAAAACACGCAACTGTAAAATTCATAGTAAGAGCATAGATAACAATCATGACTACTGAGCCTAAAATAGACCAAACCAGACTCTTTTTCACAGAAACTTTATCTGCGAGAATACCTCCGGGTATCATTGATGCCATCATGGCAAAGGAGTAAATTGTCATCAGATATCCGGACTGTGCGTTCGTAATATTCATCGCTGCAATCTGCTGATCATAGAACACATATCTTACATATGGAAATGAATACATGATTGCATTAACAAATCCTAAAATAAAAAGTAACCCCAATAATCTTAAACTTAACTTGCTTTTAGTACTTTCCATAAAACCTTCCTCCAATCATTATTTTGAATATACGATTTTACCGTTCACTATTGTTATCTCTGTGTTAACATCCAGCATTTGTTCTATTGGTATGGTGAAAATATTTGAATCAAACACCACGATATCAGCACGTTTCCCTTCTTCGAGCGTTCCTAAAATATTATCCCTTTCCAGGGCGTACTGAGCGTTAATTGTCCAAGCTTTCAGCATTTCAGGAATTGTTAATGCATTATTAGGATTCATACGTTCCTTTTTATCCTTACAATAATTCGCGCAGCCATAATAAATAGCCTCTGGAACACTAGGAATAAGTAAGGGCAGATCCGTAGCAGCGGCTAAAATTACACCTTTATCTACCAAATCACGATAATTTAAGTATTCACTAGTCCTTGTCTTTCCGATAACCTTTTCATATTCATATTGATATATCTCATAAGGATCATACTTATATATTTGGGTATAGATTTCACCGAATGCACCCAGATCAGCCATTCTTCTCCGATCTTCCAGCGAAGTCATTTCAAGGTCGGTAATACCGTGACGGTTTTTTAATTTACCGGAAATTTTTTCACATTTTTCATAAATATTTAAGATCTGATGAAAGGCACCGTCTCCTTCTGAATGCAAAGTAAATCGAAATCCATTCCTGTCAGCTTCTAACACCTCTTCTTCAATTGACTTATAATCTATTGCTTTTTCACAACAGGTATTCGTTCCTTCATATGGATTTAGTAAATGCCCCTGTTTATTCAAAATAAGACCGTCAGTCATCTGATTATATCCACTGAACTGGACAAATTCGGAATTAAATTTTTCACGCATTTCCTTACCATAAGAAATATTGGTTTTACTACCCACGGGCTGTGACATAAATGAAATTCTTACCGTTAGCTTATTTTGCTTATCAAAATGGTCAAGAACCTCCGTAAATCCATAAAAATCATCGAAGCCCATTTCTTTTACTGCAGTAATTCCTCTTTTGTTCAGCATCTTCATATAGTCAGTAAATTCATCATCAATAAATTCACGGTCTGTCAGATATAATTTCATTATTTTATGAAGTGCTTCGGAATTACACTTATCAGGATTAAAACCAAATGTATTAATTGCTGCCTGATTCATGACACAGGTACTATGACCTGAGTTAAAAAGTACAACAGGTTTATTTGGACTAATCCTTTCAATCATACTATGTAATATTTCGCTTTTTAAAAATTTATCAGGAAGATTGTTACCAAAGATTGCCTCTTTGTGCTTCGTTTTTTGATAATATTGGTATAATAAGGTTTCTAAATCACTTTCTTCATCAATTGAACCTAAGTTTATACCTAATTTATCGATAACATATCCAGTAAAAAAGGTATGTGTATCGGTAAATCCCGCACAGACAGTTTTATCTCCTAAATTAATAACAGATGTCCTATCATCTGCATATGCTTTATAATCATCCCCCTTTCCCACTTTAATAATGTTTTCTCCCTGAATTGCAATAAATCCATTTTGTGGTTCATTGCTAAGGGATGTAAAAATACTGGATGAAATCAAAACTAAATCGGCTTTGTTATGTATCATTTTAACCCTCCTTTCTTATTCATTATATCATCATATAACGTTATAAACAATATATATTTCCAGAAAAATAATAATTTGTATACATATACTTATTATTAACTCTGTTTTTTGTGTGAATTGCATAATTGATTTATGCTTTTTTCTAAATTATACTGGTCATACTATGTTATATAATGTTTATGAATGGGAATTAATAGAAAAGAACGAGGTGAAGTAATGGAACTTAATGCTTCAAGTACAATATCATTATTTGAGCAGTTAAAGTCAATGATAAAAGAACAGATAGTTCAAGGCATTTATACTTCAGGGCAAAAGATACCTACAGAAGTTGAATTAAGTGAACAATATAATGTAAGCAGAATAACAGTAAGGCGTGCCATTGAGGAATTAGTTAAAGATGGAGTGCTAGTAAAAAAGCAGGGAAAAGGAACCTTTGTTCAAGAGAATAAAATTACTCGCAAAATTGAACATACTGTTAGCTTTTCAGAGGCGTGTCTGGCGAATGGGATGAAGCCAACATCAATTATTTCAAAACGTAAAATTTTTGATCCCGATGCTAAATTAAAAGATGAAATGGGAAGCTTCAATGGGCAGAAAGTTTTGTATATACAAAGAATACGATATGCAGACAGAATACCGGTCATGTGTGAAAACAATTATTATCCATACGAAAAATATGCATTTCTAATGGAAGAAACACTGGACACCTCTCTTTATGAGGTACTAACAAATAATGATATTCAAATTGGCAGCCCGAGGGATTCCTATATTGATGTGCTGCGTGCCACAAACGAAATGAGCAAACTTTTAGAGATTTCTATAGGTGAGCCGTTATTTTATTTACATACTAAAATGTATGATACAAATAATGAGTTAATTCATTTGGGAAAACAATATATTGTGGGATCAAGATATCGCTTCTATTATGATGAAGATAAATAGTTTTCTGAGGTTTTTTGCTATCTACTGGTATACGAAAATCATTCGGGTGTCTAATTTGTAAGGTTACATACAAAATTTTATCAATAGAAAAGAGACAATTGCAAAACCAGATCAAGAAGTTTTGCTACTGTCTTCTTTGTGGTGCTTTATATTTACCTGTTGAGGTTTTGGTGCTATTATATAAAACAGTAGTCGGTAAAGTAACATAGATATTTAAGTAATTTTAATAAATTTTAAATATAGTATATATCGGAGGGACAACAGCCATGAATTTAGTGAAACAATGGTATCATCCGCAGATTAGTATCAGTGGTAATTATGAGAAAAAGAGAAACTACTTTTTGGATAATCTAAAATTTGTTTTGATTACCTTCGTTGTAATCTGTCATTTTGCATTAAAACTAACTTATGTAAAAGAAATTAAGTATATTCTATACCTAATCTATATTTTCCATATGCCGTGTTTTATCTTTATCAATGGTTTCTTTGCAAAGCGTATGAATACCGGTGGAAAACTTCGTGTTAATAGGATTTTTTCTGTTTTCTGGATGTATCTGCTGTTTAAAGTAGGAAATGTATTGTTGGAATACCTGTTCCATCAACAAGTAAAACTTAGTCTGTTTAAAGATGTTTCTGCACCATGGTATCTTCTTGCGCTATGCTTATGGTATCTGTCAGTTCCTTGCTTAGAACGAATCAAGACAGAATATTTAATCCTAGGATCCTTTCTGGTTGGTCTGTTCGCGGGATATATCAAAAGCCTTGGTGAAATCTTTTCCTTATCAAGGGTATTCGTTTTCTTCCCTTTCTTCATCATAGGTTTTTGCTTAACCGAAGATAGATTGGAAAAGTTTTTAGATAAACGTCTCAGACTTCCGGCTCTTTTGTTTATTGTCGTAGTATTTAGTTGCCTAGCGTTATTTTGGAAGAGGTTAAGTCCTTTCATCAGTATCATTTACGGTTCTTCACCATATTCGAAATCCTTTGGTGATATAGCGAAGTATGGGTTTTTAATCAGGGGTATTTGGTATTTGTTTGCAGTTGTATTATCGGTAGCGTTGATGCTTCTGGTTCCAAGATGTAAAATGTTTTTCTCGTCGTTAGGAGAACGTACCCTGCAGGTATATATGATGCATATCTGGATACGTAATGCATTATCGTATGCCGGTTTCTTTGCAATAGTAAAAGCAGGACCTGCGTATTATGCACTTCTTGTATTTGTTGGAAGTATAGCTCTTACCTTCCTGCTTGCAAACAGATGGCTGAAAAAACTTTTTGATTTTCTGATGGCACCGAGATTATTTGATAAATTAATGAAACAAGATTAAAACTGTTCTTAAATTTATGGAAGTATAATTCTACGAACCGTAGATTGCGTCTTGGTTAAATTCCATGTAAAATATTTACGAGGCGAACAGGTTGGGAACTCTTATTAACCTGGTAAAAGTATAATAATGTGCTTTTTGTACGTTTTTTAAGATGTCGCAGAGTAGCATCATGGAGGTAACGATGGATAATATAAAAACGGGCAGTTTAATTTTGAAGAATCGAAAAGAAAAAAAGATGACGCAAAAAGAACTTGCCGATAAGCTTAATGTAAGTGATAAAACCATTTCAAAATGGGAGAGAGGTCAAGGATGTCCCGATATCGCATCGATTAATGATTTAGCGGAGGTTTTAGGGGTAAATGTAACGGAGATTTTATCCGGTGAAACACTAATCAACGACAATAGCAACGGTAATTTGAAAAGGATGAAATTCTATGCCTGCCCAAAATGCGGTAACATAATTACAAGCACTAATGATCTGATTATTAATTGTTGCGGAAGGAAGCTGGAGAAGCTTGAAGCAAACAAGGAGCCGGATAAGGAACATATGCCAACAATTGAGTTGATTGAAGGAGACCTCTATGTATGTATGGATCATGTGATGGATAAGAAACATTACATTTCTTTTATAGCTTTTGTTAGCGAGGATAAACTTCTCTTTAATAAATTATATCCGGAACAAAATGCGGAAGTCAGGTTTCATAGAGCTAGACATGGAATCCTTTATATGTATTGCAATCAGCATGGATTATGGATGAAGCGATTTTAACAGGGGTATAATAAGCAATTCAAAGACAGGTTGCTGACAGGAAGAACGGTGAGGGCATTCCATTACCGTTCTTCCTGTCAGTATTCATTCCTAGAATGATACAGCTAAAATTATTCAAATAAAATACATCTTTCAAATAAGTGAGTATAATGTTATAATGTACGGGATAAGCAAAGGTCTGATAAATAAAAGACA
>JAQUYQ010000045.1:6447-9456 GCA_028691795.1 Herbinix sp. | reverse complement strand
ACGAAGTTCATGAGCTTTGCTTATCCCGTACATTATTTATTCCTTAAGGAGTCTTTGCCATGAGCAGAAAACTGAAACTTAGAGGTGCATTAAGAGCATATTTACTATGGCCTATCATATTGACAGTGCTTTTACTTTGCATGTCTTTAAGTGTATATGTGATAGATAAAAGAGCAGCTTTTATTACAACCATTTTTACCATCATCTATTTTACTATGGCAATGGCGATATACTATTCAAAGAGTAATAAAATAGCTGGGGAATTAGTTCGGTATGCAATGGATTATGGTCAGGTGCAAAAAAAATTACTGAAAGAATTACATCTTCCCTATGCTATTCTTGATTTAGAAGGTAGGATGCAGTGGGGAAATGACGAATTCATGGATATTATTCATGAGAAATTGATAGCCAGGCGTTCCATTTCTAATGTTTTTCCTGAAATCACGGAGGATGTATTGCCAAAGAATGAAAAGGACGAAATAGTACACTTGTTGTTTCATGGCCGTAATTATAAAGTGCTTTTACGTAAGGTGGTTGCCCCTGATTTCGATGAAGATTCAAATTGGAATTTTAACGATGCTGAAAATGCCTGGGATGACCGTAATGCGTTAATTACCATGTATTTATATGATGTTACAGAAATCATTTCACTGCTCAAAGAAAACAAGGAACAGAAGTTAATTACTGGTTTGTTATATATTGACAATTATGAAGAAGCCCTGGAGAGCATTGACGAAGTAAGAAGATCCCTGCTTACTGCTTTAGTTGACAGGAAGATTAATAAATACATGCAGAGTATTGATGCAATTATTAAAAAGCTCGAAAAGGATAAGTACATTTTTGTATTTCAGCATAAGTATCTGCCAGTACTGCAAACGAATAAGTTCTCGGTACTTGAAGAGGTCCGTGGCGTAAATATTGGCAATGAAATGTCAGTTACGATTAGTATCGGACTGGGTGTTAATGCAGATACCTATATCAGCAGCTATGAATTTGCCAGAGCTGCAATTGATTTGGCACTCGGTAGAGGCGGAGATCAGGCAGTTATTAAAGATAAGGAAAAGATAAGCTATTATGGTGGCAAGAGCATTTCGGTTGAGAAAAACACCCGAGTTAAAGCAAGGGTGAAGGCCCATGCATTTCGAGAATTTCTAGAAGCGAAGGACAAAATTATTATCATGGGACATAAAATTGGCGATGTTGATTCCTTTGGGTCTGCAATCGGAGTGTACCGGATTGCCAAGTCCTTCAATAAGAAAGCTCATATCGTAATTAATGAGGTTACCTCCTCACTTCGCCCGATGATGAATAAATTTGTTGGTAATCCCGATTATGAGGAAGACTTATTTCTAAAAAGTGATCAGGCGAGAGAAATGGTGGATGCGAATACGCTATTGGTAATTGTCGATGTAAATCGCCCTAGCTACCTGGAATGTGTGGAATTACTCGATTATACGAAAACAATTGTTACTTTTGACCATCATAGACAGACGAATGAAGCAATCGATACGGCAGTGCTTTCTTATGTAGAACCGTATGCTTCTTCCACCAGCGAAATGATAGCAGAGATTATGCAGTATATCGGAGGTAATTTAAAATTAAGACCGATTGAAGCAGATGCTCTATATGCAGGTATCATGATTGATACCAATAACTTCCTGACAAAGGCAGGTGTTAGGACCTTTGAAGCAGCGGCTTATCTACGCAGAAGTGGTGCTGATGTAACAAGAATTAGAAAATACTTCCGTAGTGATATGATAGATTTTAAAACGAAAGCAGATGCAATCAGCAGTACCGAAATTTATTTAAAAAATTATGCTATAGCGGTATGCACAGGCACCGATGTAGACAGTCCGATGATTTTAGGAGCGCAGGTTGCTAACGAACTCCTTAACATCACCGATATCAAAGCATCCTTTGTATTTACGGAATATAATGATAAGATATATATCAGTGCAAGATCAATTGATGAAGTGAATGTACAGGTAATTATGGAAAAACTCGGGGGTGGCGGTCACTTAAGTGTAGCCGGAACACAGTTGGAGAACACGACAATTCAGGAAGCAATTGTTAAAATCAAATCAACCTTGGATCAGATGAATAAAGAGGGAGAGTTGTAAATATATTTGAGCTGCCGCTTTGCAGCAGCATGTCAAATAAGAGTGAAAAGGATTATGAAAAAGCCATAATCCTTGGAAAGAACTCCAGAATGAAATCCATTGGAATTTTATTCTGAACTTCTTTCAGGTATTGTTTGTGCCTGCTTGATCCTTGGCATAATCTTTATATGCGTAGAAAACATGCGCAAGAATGGAGGAAATTATGGAAATTATATTAACACAGGATGTAAAAGCTCTTGGAAAAAAGGGTGAGATAGTTAAAGTAAGTGATGGATATGCAAGAAACTTTATTCTTCCGAAAAAACTTGGAATGGAAGCAACGAAGCAAAACCTGTATGATTTAAATATGCAGAAGGCTGCAGAAGAAAAGAGACAAAAGGAAATTTTAGAGGATGCCAAACTTCAGGCTAAAAAGTTGGAGGAGCTTACAATTAAAGTAACCATTAAAGCTGGAGAAGGCGGCAAAACCTTTGGTTCGGTTTCAACAAAGGAAATCGCAGCTGCATTAAAAGAACAGTTCGGTTTAGAGTTGGATAAAAAGAAGCTTCAACTGAATGATCCAATCAAGAATGCCGGCTCCTATACAGTACCGGTTAAATTACATCCGCAGGTAACTGCAGAGATGAAGGTAAAAGTTGAGGCTGTTTAAGTTTGAATGAGGTGGATTACCAATGGACGAGTCATTTATAAAAAGAATACTTCCACATAGTGCAGAAGCAGAGCAATCCGTTATCGGATCTATGATAATGGACCGGGATGCCATTGTTGCAGCCTCTGAAGTAGTAACAGGAACAGATTTTTATGAGAATCAATACAGCATATTATTTGATACGATGTTGGAATTATATAATGAGGGAAAACCGGTAGACTTGGTTACGCTGCAGGACCG
>JAQUYQ010000045.1:0-6347 GCA_028691795.1 Herbinix sp. | reverse complement strand
CGAATTGTAGGAAATTCAAACCTTGTAATAGATGATACCTCGGCGATTTCTGTCAGTGAACTCCGTTCAAAATGCAGAAAGCTTAAATTGGAAAAGAATCTTGGTTTAGTCATCATCGACTACCTGCAGTTAATGTCAGGTAGTAAAAAATCAGAGTCCAGGCAGCAGGAAATTTCTGAGATATCAAGATCTCTTAAATCTTTGGCAAGAGAGATTAATGTTCCTGTTATAGCATTATCCCAGTTAAGCCGTGCTGTGGAGCAGCGTCCGGATAAAAGACCGATGCTTTCGGATTTAAGAGAATCCGGAGCAATTGAGCAGGATGCCGACGTCGTAATGTTCATATATCGTGATGATTATTATAACCGTGATACAGAGGAACCGGGTGTATCCGAGATTATCATAGGTAAACAGAGAAATGGTCCTACCGGAGCAATTAAGCTTGCTTGGCAGGCACAATACACAAAATTTGCTAATCTTGAAAGATAATAGATAATGATACATAAATGAAAATGTAGAAAAGGGGAACCTTGTTTGAGGTTTCCTTTTTTTATGTCGATAAGTTATATGGGAATATGAGGAAACTATATTGCAATTGAGGATTGCTATGTTATAATGTAAAAAGTGGAAAATAATTACATAAAAAGGGAGGGCAAACGAGTGGAAGAAGTTAGGTATATGATTTCTGAGGCTGCAAAACGAGTGGATGTTGAGTCCCATGTTCTCAGATACTGGCAGAAGGAGCTTGCTCTACCGATTTCCCGTAATGAAATGGATCAACGTTATTATAAGGAATCGGATATTGAGCTGTTTACAAAGGTGAAACATCTGAAGGAACAAGGGTTTCAGTTAAAGGCTATAAAAATGCTTCTGTTGAATATGAAAGTGTCGGATTCACTTGATTCTGATATGGAAATTCAGATAATGGAAAGCCAAAAAACGGAAAGCCAGAAAACGGAAGGCCAGGAGGATAAGGTAATGGAAATTTTTCATGAGGACAAGCTAACTGAAAATGAAGGGACAAGCCTTATTACAGAAGAAGTACATGAAATTAAAGAAGAATCGAACAACAAAATGGATCAATTTAAGGCTATTATGAATCATATCATTATAAGTGCTTTAAAAGAAAATAATGATGTACTGTCAGAGGAAATTAGTTTGAATGTTACGGATGGTGTTGTTAGGGAAATGAATTACTTAATGAGGCTTCAAGAAGAAAAGGAAGAAGAACGTTTTAAGAAGTTTGATGCCACATTAAGGGATTATCAGAAGAGCAAATCAATGGCCGCCGCTACGATAGATAAAAATAGAAAAAAATCTAAATTTTTTTTAAAACATAAAGTTTCTATATAATTATTTTATCCGAATATGCAAAAAAGAGGATATGGCAAAACATAATAGGTTCCAAGTTAGGAACGTATCAAAGTTTTGCAATACCCTCTTTTTATGTATTTACTCTTAATTTGCAGATATAGCGCCCGTAGGGCAGGTATCTGCACATGCACCACAATCTATGCATGCATCTGCATCAATTTCATAGTGACTAGCGCCTTCGGAAATTGATCCGGTAGGGCATTCTCCAGCGCAAGCGCCGCAGCTAATACACTCTTCGCTAATAGTATAAGCCATTGTAACTACCTCCTTTTTCAAAACAATCGATTTCATTTTAATATATGGGGAACAATAATGCAAGTATATTTTATTATTTTTAGATAGATTGATGCTTGACGGAAAAACACTGATAGAATATAATAAGCTATGCTTGTATATAAGTTAATTATTGTATATGAAAAGGGATATATACCTGTATTCAAGCGGTTCTTTAAATTAATTATCATAAAGAGGATAAATCCTCTGATTTAGGTAATTAATAATTTTAACAAGGGAGAGAAAATTCTTCTATTAGGTAACAATTAAATTTATATTTATTATAGGGAGGAAATCCTCCTGACAAGTAACTACAAAATTTATATTATTAATAAGGAGGAAAATTCTCCTGACAAGTAACTACAAAAATTTTATTATTAATAAGGAGGAAATCCTCCTGGCAAGTACCTATAAAATTTTATTATTATAAGGAGGTTTTATAAAATGGCTACTATAACAAAGGACATGACAATTGCACAGGCAATTTCAATTAATCAAAATATTATTCCGGTATTATTAGATATCGGTATGCACTGCCTTGGATGCCCATCCGCACAGGGTGAGTCTTTAGAGGAAGCAGCTATGGTTCATGGATTGGATCCGGAAGATCTGATGGATAGAATTAAGGCACAGATTGGTGAATAATTAGTATAATAAATACGGGATGAGGCTTCGCCTCATCCCTATATTTTTGACTCTTTAATTGTTTTTTGCGTAATCAAGAAGATCGATATGAGCATATAACCCAACCGCGAATTACATCACAGATAGTATTTGTAATGCATGATCCTTAACGATGATTTCAAAGTGTTCATTATAAAAGGTAGGGCTTGCGTAGGTGAAACGTTCAACTTTTCCGTATTCTGATATAATATTACAGATTTTATTAAATTCCTCCGGTGTATGATCCGAGATGCTGATCACCAAGTAGTAGATTGAATTAACAGGATTTTTATAAAGTGTATTTAAACCATTATAGGTTCCAAGCATTATATTTGATAATTCAATTACTTCTTTTAAGGAGCGGAAGGAATAAATCTTAATTAATTTTGATACAGCATGAATTCCCGGCTTTTCAGTAAGTTCATTTCCAGAAACTTCAGCTTCGTCCAGAGTGTCCTCTTTGGAACTGTCCTCAAAATCATCACTGATATCGTCATCTGATTGGTCAAAGCTATTAATTATTTCATCAGCATACGAGTCCTCATCGGATTCGTTCTTGTCATTGTTATCATGAACATTGAAAGAAGAAAACTTGGAAAAACGGGTATCCAATTCATCAGGGTCCTCTACCTTTGTAATTACTAATATAAGGCATTCGGTCGAAACCGGAATTGCTTCAATCATCAATGGAATATCATCTACTTCAAAACCAAATTCATAGAAAGCTTGTTGAATCATATCACGGAACAATGCTTTTGCCTTCTCGGTACCATAAGCAAGTTCGCTTATTTTTAACTCTCGGTCTATTAAATCGCTTTTACTTAAGGTACATCTAATTTGATTATCGCTGATTTTTTCTATCTTCATAAAGTACACCCCTTTCTGTACTAAAAAGGAACTGATTTTACGCAATCACGAAAATCCATCCATCGGTGTAAAAAAAGTATAATTTAAAAAACAAGTAAAGTCAATACACCTAGAGACGAAATTTGTATTAATAAAAGTCCAATATTTACAAAAATTAACACAATGTGACACCGGCAAAACATACAAAGAAACGCCAAAAGTTTGTCGAAATAGACGGCAAAAAAACAGTTGATTCGATTCCATAATTTGTATATAATAAAGGTGACTTGGTTCTGTTTTATCATACTGATAGGAAAGGAGAGAATGCAACAAGATATTTGGTTTCAAAAGTATCGTATCTTAGGTTTACTTGGCAGAGGAGGCAATGCCAAGGTTTATCTCGTAGAACATATTAAATTAAATTCATTTCGGGCAATCAAATTTATTTCTAAAAACCATCCCCTATATGATTTACAATGGAAAGAAGCACTGATTTTAAAAAATCTTAAACATTCTTGCATCCCTATAATTTATGATATTGAGGAAGATGAAGATGGTTCCTATATTGTTGAACAATATCTTGAAGGAGATACATTAAAAAGCTATATTTCGACAAAAGGAACTTTTCGTGAAGATATCATAATCCGTTTTGGACTTCAGCTTTGCGATTTAATAAAGTATCTGCATTCTATAGAAAGACCCATTTTATATGTAGATTTAAAACCAGACAATATTATCTTGTCTGATATGACCTTAAAGCTGATTGATTTCGGTAGCGCCATTTATCGTGACGAGTTATCAGACCAGCAGGAGTATTACGCTACCAAGGGATATGCAGCACCAGAGCTTTATCAGAATAAGAAAATTGATGAGCGCTGTGATGTCTATGGCATAGGAATGCTTCTATATTATATGGCTACAGGACTTACTTTATCAAATAACAGTCGGGGTATCAACAATATTGATGATACCTTAAATTGTTCAAAGAAATTGAAGAAGATAATCAATAATTGCCTCAAATATAATCCATCTCAAAGATTTTCTTCGGTAACCGGACTAAGCAGACAATTATCAGCTATGATACGAAAGAATCAATTTCAACCGGAAACAAGTCAAGCAGTAAAGATCGCAGTAGCAGGAACACAACCACGAATTGGGGTAACTCACTTGTCCTTTCGCCTATGCAAATACTTTGCTGGCCAAAGCCTTAAGTGCCTCTATCAGGAGAGAAACGACAGCGGATGCGTATGGGATATAAAGAACTGTTATGAAGAAGTATTTGCCTTGGATGGTATTTGCACCATTGAGGCAATCCCGATGCTTGCTTATAAGCAGAGCTGTAGGAACAGTACCGAGGTCTATTCGGTTACGGTACAGGACTTTGGCTGCCTGACGAAGGATAATATACAGGAGTTCTTATCTGCAGAGGTGAAATTGTTAATTCTAGGTGCAAAGGATTGGGAGCTTAAATTTGCGGAACAGGTTATTGATATGACCTCAGAATATAAAGATATCACTTACTTGTTTAACTTTATGAATGGCAGGCAATTCCAACGGATCATGAAGAACATGGAGCAAAAAAACAGCTATCGAATTCCGTATGAACCAGATCCGTTTGCGAAAATCAATCAAAGAAACGGATTAGAATTTTTTCATGAGCTTATCAATCCGAGGAAGAAGCTGACTTGGAAAGAAAGCATCAGCTCTTTTTTAAGAAGAAAGGGTTAATATGAAGCGAAAGCCGATACTTTTTAATAAGCTAGAAGCATCGCGCTTGGGGTTGGGAAGAGAGGTAATCGGACTGATCGGAACCCACCACGGCGCTGGTGTAACACATACCGGACTTATGCTGGCCTTTTATATGGGTGAAGTATTGGGTAAAAAGACTGCTTATTTAGAATGTAACGAGCATCATGATATGATACGGATCCAGAAAGCCTATGAATGGAGCAGGGAAGATGAGTTTTCCTTTTCCTTTCACCTGATTACCTGTTATAGTGAGGTTACACCTAGACGTATCTCTGAAATATTTGGTGAAGATTATGAATGCATTATATTGGACTTTGGAATTGATTTTACAACGAACAGGGACGAATTTCTAAGGTGTAGTACTAAAATTGTAGTAGGAGGAAGATCAGAATGGGATCAGCAAAAGCTGGTACAGTTTTCTGAAGTAACAGAAGCAATTCGCGGAAGTGATTCCTGGCTATATTTTATTCCCCAAGTAAACGATAAAACAATAACAAAAATAAAGAATGAAGTAACAAGGAGAGTTTGGCGGGTTCCCCTGGCAGAGGAGCCTACGATACCTTCCCGTGACACCAACCGTTTCTTTAGCAGAATATTTTGACTTTGAGGCGTATCAACCGACGTATGGAACTGGAATCTTGTGGATAAGTATAACATATCACAAATGGCCTTCTTATCCGAGGTTAGTGTGAATTATAAAGAGAATAATTCACACGTTTAAAATGCATCGATTTACCCATACAGGGATTAGTCGCCAAAAAGTAAAAATGTTAAGCAAACAACGAAGTTAGTCTAAGGCTTCTTCTAAATGAGAACCACACAGACGGAAATGGATATCAGTAAACCGACACTTAAAAAGCCCTCTATACTTTTTGTTCTGGTTTATCTTAAGAATTAAAACCAATGATAGAAATTTACATTTGAGTAAACTCACGAAACGTAACAAGGTAGGGATGGTCCGATAGGAGGCAGCCCATTAACATTTATGAGAATGATTTGATGTAGAAATAGAATTTACATTTTGTCATTTACGTTAAATGTCTAATGAGTCGGCCTCCTTATTCTTAACAAGTAAATTGATGAATCAATTCATCTTTTATTTAATAAACATTAAGAATTTAATACCCAAACGATGGACATAATTAAATTGGTAAAAAGTCGAATTTAGTAATGACGGTAAGTTATATTAATGTTATAATGAGGATAGAGTTGTACTAATGATAAGGATACATTGGCAGAGTGGTTGAAAGATACAGACCTTTGTAAGGTCGTTAGAAATGACGCCCAAATTCGCGGCGCTTCGCTAGAATGGAGAAATTTATGGAAAGAAAAACGAAATTGGCTATTATCGGTTCTGTTGCAGCGCTTATAATCATTGCTATTGCTTTAGTATCAATGATTATCGAAAAATTGACTCCAAGTACTGAGATCATGGAACTGAC
>JAQUYQ010000214.1 GCA_028691795.1 Herbinix sp. | reverse complement strand
GGGTGTAACGGCTATTGTAGAACATAAATAAATTTAAGTGCCAAGTAGCGGCGCTATGGAGGTAAATATGATTAAATTATACGAAAAGGGTATCTATTTATTAAATAGTACTGAAATAATTGAAGACAACAATGACGCTGTTGCAGCAGTAAAGGCTAAAACCGGTATAACAGAAATTAATGCGGATTTGGCTAAGCAGGAGACTATGGCTTATGGCATATTAAATAGTCATAATACCTCCGGTAATGATAAAAAATTAAAGATTAAATTTGATAAATTAACCTCTCATGATATTACCTTTGTAGGTATTGTTCAGACAGCAAGAGCCAGCGGACTTGAGAAATTTCCGGTTCCTTATGTATTGACAAATTGCCATAATAGCTTATGTGCAGTTGGAGGTACCATTAATGAGGATGACCATATGTTTGGTCTCTCCTGTGCAAAGAAATACGGCGGAGTCTATGTACCACCTCATCAAGCAGTTATTCATCAGTATGCACGTGAAATGCTTGCTGCATGTGGAAATATGGTGCTCGGCTCGGATAGCCATACCCGTTATGGTGCACTTGGAACCATGGCTGTCGGCGAAGGCGGTCCTGAAATTGTAAAACAACTTTTAAATAAAACCTATGACATTAACATGCCGGAAGTAGTAGCTATCTACTTAACCGGAACACCAAGAAAGGGTGTTGGCCCGCAGGATGTTGCACTTGCAATCATCGGCGAAGTGTTTGCGAACGGATATGTTAATAATAAGGTTATGGAGTTTGTCGGAGATGGAATTGCGAATCTTAGTGTTGATTTTAGAATTGGCGTTGATGTTATGACAACGGAAACCACCTGTTTATCCTCTATCTGGCCTACGGATAATTCTGTTAAGGAATTCTATGAAATTCATCATAGAGCAGCTGATTACAAAGAGATAAAGACAGGTAAGGTAGCATATTATGATGGCATGGTTTATGTAGATTTGTCACAGATTAAACCTATGATAGCGATGCCGTTCCACCCAAGTAATGTTTATACCATTGATGAGCTGAATGCAAACCTTTATGATATTCTTGATGAAGTAGAAAAGAAAGCTTTCGTAAGCCTTGGTAATAATAAAGTGAAATATTCCCTTAAGGATAAAGTAAGAAACGGTAAATTATATGTAGAGCAGGGAACTATTGCAGGTTGTGCCGGTGGCGGTTTTGAAAATATCTGTGATGCGACGGATATCTTAGATGGTAAATATATCGGTTCTGATGAATTCTCTTTAAGTGTATATCCTGCAAGTCAGCCGCTATTCATGGAGTTGGTTAAGAACGGTTCTATAGCTAAATTGATGGCAACCGGTGCTACAATTCGTACTGCATTCTGTGGACCTTGCTTTGGTGCCGGAGATGTACCTGCCAATAATAGCTTCAGCATTCGTCATACTACCAGAAACTTCCCGAATAGAGAAGGTTCTAAGATAACAAACGGTCAGATTGCTTCCGTAGCCTTAATGGATGCAAGATCCATCGCTGCAACAGCTGCAAATAAGGGTTACTTAACCTCAGCAGAGGATATTGATGTAAACTTTAAGAAACCGAAGTATTACTTTGACAGCACAATTTATGACAATCGTGTTTATAACGGTGTAGGAAAAGCAGATAATAGCGTAGATATTAAATTTGGCCCTGGAATTGTTGACTGGCCGGCTATGACTGCGCTTTCTGATGATATGATTTTGAAAGTAGTATCGGAGATCCATGATCCGGTTACCACAACGGACGAATTGATTCCTTCCGGTGAGACCTCTTCTTACCGCTCCAATCCTTTGGGACTGGCTGAATTTACGTTATCCCGTAAGGATCCTGCTTATGTAGGTCGTGCAAAAGAAGTACAGAAGGCAGAGAAGGCAAGAATTGCAGGCGAAGATATCGTCGCTGCAAACAGTGAATTAAAAGAAGTATATGATAAAATTGCAACCAAGTTTGATATAGATTCAAAAGCAACCCAGATCGGTAGTACAATTTTTGCTGTTAAACCTGGTGATGGATCAGCAAGAGAGCAGGCAGCAAGCTGTCAAAAGGTACTTGGTGGATTTGCTAATATTGCAAATGAGTATGCAACAAAGCGTTACCGCTCCAATCTGATTAATTGGGGTATGCTTCCGTTCCTGTTAAAAGAAGATCTTCCTTTTACAAATGGAGATTATATCTTTGTAAAGGATATTAAGAAGGCTGTATCCGAGAAGAACTCTGAGATTAAAGCTTATGTTGTTAATAAAGAGATGAAGGAATTTACCTTAAAACTGGGTGAATTAACGGATGATGAGAGAGAAATTATCCTAAAGGGATGCTTGATTAATTATTACAGAGGTTAATCTAAAATAGTAATTAATTAAAAACTAAAGTATATCAATATTTTATAAGAGACCGTTCCAAATAAATATCAATTCTGATTTTTGTATTACATGGGATTAAGTAGAAAGACCGAGGTATTGCAAAAATCCTAAAGTTGATAATTATTAGAGCGGTCTCTTTGTATGTTATAGGTACCAACTTATTTTAAAACTTGGAGCGCTTCCTGTACCTGAAGGACTGGAATATGATCACATAGAATTACAGACAAAAGAGGAACCATATGAACTTACAATCAATTAAATTGACTAATGGCGATATAATTCTTTCGCATTTTGTTATTATAAATATACCTTGTGATATTGTGGAGAATATATTAAAATATAAGATGATTTTGTAAACTTACAAGAGAAATGGCTTTTGAGGTTATAAATTCACTTGTAATAAATAAAACTGATATTATTTGTATGATTAATAACGATGGGAGAACATGGCATGGCATTAATTATTGATGGAAAAAAGATATCCTCAGAAATTAAAGATGAATTGAAAGTAAAGGTAGCAGAACTTAATGATAAAGGAATACAGATAACTTTGGCAGTTATTCAGGTCGGAAACGATCCGGCTTCCTCCGTATATGTTGGAAATAAAAAGAAGGCGTGCGAATATATAGGTATAAAATCCTTAGCCTATGAACTTTCACAAGACACCACACAAGAAGAATTGGTAGCTCTGGTTGAAAAACTGAATGAAGATTCGAGTGTAAATGGTATCCTGGTACAGCTTCCGTTACCGTCTCATATTAATGAAGATACGATTATACAGACAATCTCTCCGTTAAAGGATGTGGATGGCTTCCACCCACAAAGCGTTGGAGCTTTAAGCATTGGACAAAAAGGCTTTGTTTCCTGCACTCCTGCAGGCGTAATACAGCTTTTAAAGCGTTCCGGCATTTCAATTCAGGGAAAAGAATGTGTCATTATCGGAAGAAGTAACATTGTAGGTAAACCAATGGCGCTTTTGATGCTTCGGGAAAATGCAACCGTAACCATCTGCCATTCAAGAACAAATAACCTGAAGGAAATAGCAAAGCGTGCAGACATTTTAATTGTTGCGATTGGTAAGCCTCTTTTTGTTACAAAGGATTTTGTAAAAGAAGGTGCAGTAGTCATTGATGTCGGCATTCACAGAAATGAAAATAATAAACTCTGCGGAGATGTGGATTATGTGGATGTACTGGATCATGTTTCTGCAATAACACCGGTTCCCGGTGGTGTTGGGCCAATGACAATAGCTATGCTGATGAGTAATTGTGTAGAGTCTGTTTTATCTTAATAAACAAGCCTATAATAAATGGGGAGGGCTAACATTATGAATTTTGAGCAGCATATGGCCTATTTAGGCAAGAATTATATCATTCTGAATACAGAACAGGAATTTATCATACATCCGGCTGCACTTG
>JAQUYQ010000213.1:2629-3796 GCA_028691795.1 Herbinix sp. | reverse complement strand
GCACCAATGATAGCAATTCAAATTGCTGATTATTTTATCCTTAAAAAGGAATATATGACTTCAAAGGTTAATATCATAAATCTCTTGATCTGGTTGGTAGGTTTTATTATTTATCGAATGCTGATGCATGTTAATATCATAGTCGGAAATACCTTGCCCGATATGGTAATAACGATTGTGATTTGTGTTTTAATTAATAAAATTATTATTTCTGTTAAGCGACCAAAGTAATTCTCTCTTAAACCCTTCCTGAGGCTTGGTCCAGTCAGTTATATCAGGATATTAACAGTTGCAGATAGACAATATTAGCTTAATTTTAAACAGAAATTAGCATTCCAAGGCAGGTTAAAGCTGCCTTGGGATGCTAATTATACGTCAAATTACGATAATACCTTTGTTATTACTACAGAATGAACAACTAAGACACGTCTAGAAGCTATGTTACGCATAATATCTACTTTAATGATATTACACTAATGGCAATTGATAATATAATAACAATTGTTTTAAATACCTGAATTTCATTGTCTATTATAATCTTTTTTGGAAACTACCATCTACGGAAATATTCTCATATAAAATCACAAATGCTTGTTGATCTATATTATGAACAAGTTGCTTTAGTTGATTAACTTCATACTTTGAGATGACGGTAATTATTACGTTTGTATCTTGATTAGTATATGCACCGACGCCGTTCCATTTAGTAGCACCACGATGTAATTCCTTTATTATTATATTGGCAAGATTGGAATCTTTTGTGAATATCATAACACTTGTCTTAATGTTCTGTAAGTGTGTTTTATCTATGGCAAATGAAAGGAATACTGTCAAAATAATAGAATAAATGGTAATTTCAATATCATATTTGAAAAAGCAGTATAAATATACAAAAGAGCTAATTAGTAGGCCTATTTTACCAATACTAACATTAGGGAATTTTTTGATACAGTACATTCCTAAGATATCTTGTCCACCACTGGAACCACCAGATTTTAGCGTTATTCCTACACCATAGCCAGCAATTAGACCTCCGGCAATACAAGCTGTTAATAGGTCTGAAATTATTGGAGTACTGGGAATGGGTATGATAGATAAAAAAATTGTTTGAAAAGTTATGTCTACGATGGTCTGAATAAAAAAATTACGTCCTATATGCAGGAAGGC
>JAQUYQ010000213.1:0-2529 GCA_028691795.1 Herbinix sp. | reverse complement strand
GCTCCACTTTTTAGACAATCGGGAATAGTATAGTTGTTAATAAGACCATAGGTAAAGCCTGCAATAAAGGAATCACCGGCACCTACAGTATTAACAACCGGCACTTTGATAATACCATTTTCATAGAAGTTTATACCGTCATAACACATACTTCCTTCTTCACCAAAAGTAGCAATGACATAATCTGCACCATATGACTTTGCTTCTTTAAGAAATTCTTTAATGGAATTTTCTTTCTTTTCACATGAAAAAAATGCGCAATGAACATAAGGGAGTACTTTCTCCATATTCTTTTTCTCTTTATTAACAGAGAAATCGAATATTATTTTACAACCAGCTTCTTTGAACTCCGGAAGTAAATGTAACACTTTTCCTGTTAAATCAGTATGTACATATTCATGTTTCTTTACAAATTCTATATCTTCTGGGGTAGGAGTATAATCCGCCATAACACCTTCTATATTCTCTAGATGGACACGATCCCAGCCGTCTTTTAATGCCATACGGTAGATAGAAGTAGCTCCTTCCTTCACTTGTAGGTGGGAAGTATCAATTTTATATTCTTCACATAAATTAATCATTTCCTTACCATATTCATCTGTTCCAACAACGGAAACTACAGACGTGGAAATCCCCTTTTTAGCCAAATTGACAATACAGTCAATACCATTTCCAGTTGCATATCTTTTGTTTATGTTTTCATAAATATCAATACAACAAAAACCTATTGCAGCCATTTTCATAGAAAAATCCCCCTTTAGTTATAATGTATATAAGATATGCAGACGTCGCATAACATATCTTTATTCGAAAGTATATCATGTCATAAAAAGTAAGTCAATATTTATATTAACGGTATTGAATTATATAAGATGTTATGATACAATATATAACATCCAATAATACACATCCATAAGAGACTAGAATATACTTTAAAACATTAATCTATTAAAGAAAGAAAGTGAGATAACGATGAATTATCAAAATGTAGTTTGTGGAAATTATTCTTATTATCTATTTAGTTTTGATTATTTTTTGAAATCTATGGATAACCTAGGAGTGGAAAATATTGAACTCTGGGGGGCAGGTCCTCATCTTTATCAAGATGAATGTAATCCTGCGATGGTAGATGAACTATACAAAAAGGTAAGATTACATAATAAAAAAGTTGTTTGTTATACACCGGAGCAATGTATGTATCCCATTAATATTGCATCTAGAGAATCAATTGTAAGAGATAGAAGTATTGCTTATTTGAAAAGATCATTAGAGATTGCTAATCAATTAGAAGCTTCTAGAACATTAATTACAGTAGGTCAAGGATACCGTAATGAATCAAGGGAAGAAGCATGGAAACGCTGTGTGGATGCTTTGCTAGAGTTAGGAGAGTATGCCGGTAAGATGGGAACTAAAATTATGCTTGAGCATTTGACGAAAACTACTACCAATCTTTGTGTAACAGCAAAGGAATTAAAGGCTATGATGGATGAAGTAGGTGGAACCAATGTAAAAGCAATGGTTGATGTAGATATGGCTGCTCGAGTAGGTGAAGGTGCAAAGGAATATCTGGAGCTGATGGGAAAGGATATTCAACATGTCCATTTTATAGATGGTATGCCAGGAGGACATTTGGCATTAGGGGATGGTATTTTACCTCTAGATACCTATCTAAACGATTTGAAAGCATTTGGTTATGATGGATACTTATCTCTCGAGATTTTAAGTGATCGTTATCATGAGAATCCAGAACTGGCTTATGCTCAGAGTTTAGGCTGGTTTAGGGCAAGAGGGTTATAATTTTTTAAAAAACATTCAGTAATTTGCACAGGAGCTTATTTTTTGGGATTACCTTATAGAAATGATATAACCTGACATTTACAGTTAAATGATTAAAAAATGGCCATAAGCCCAGTAAATTGATATGTGGGTTTACGGCCATTGCTTTTCCGATCTCCTGCTTAAGGGTTTTAACATGATAAGTAATACGAGAAATAGGGTCGTCATATAGTTTTTTTCTAATTCTTCAGAATACATGCCCTCTATATACCCTTATTACAAAACAAATACTGCAAAACTATGAACATTTTGTACGGGATCTTATCTTTTTGGATTGCCTCAAAGGTATTGAAATGTTATAATATGTATAAGGATAATTAAAGTCACACTAGATTGGAATTAGGCAAAAAGATAATTAGAGCTGCACTAGATTAAATTAGGCAAAAAAATAATTAAAGCTGTACTAGATTAAAATTTGAGACAAAAAAAATTAAGGTTACACTAGATTGGAATTTGAGGTAAAAAAATGAGCATATTGAATAAAGATTCAAGTGAACCATTATATAAGCAACTAGTAGATGAAATAAAAGACCAGATTGCTAAGGGTGAACTTAAGGAAAATGAGCGAATTTTTACAGAATTAGAACTAAGTGAAAAATACGATGTTAGTAGAATTACTGTAAGAAAAGCTGTTACATTATTAGTTGATGAGGGAATTTTAGTTAAACAACATGGAATAGGAACCTTTGTAGC
>JAQUYQ010000212.1 GCA_028691795.1 Herbinix sp. | reverse complement strand
ATATTTATATATTTGATTTATAATAAGTGAATTGGCTTGCTAATTCATCTTGTTTTATCTCCTATTGTAGTAATCATCTGCAAAGGAGGTATTTTTTTATGAGCAAATTTACAGATCTATTTATTTCGTCTTACAAAGAATTCAAAAATGTAAGATGCATCACGCTAACCGCCATGTTTGGTGCCATTTCTATCATTTTAGGCAGTTTAACAATTATGGTGGGAGATTTTCTGAAAATCGGTTTTTCTTTTTTACCCAATGAATTTGTGTTCTACTTATTTGGACCTTTGGTAGGTGCCGTTTACGGGGCTGCAATGGACATACTAACTTTCTTAGTCAAGCCGATGGGTTCGTTTTTCCCCGGATTTACGATCAGTGCAGTTTTGACAGGTATTTTATACGGAATTATTATGTATAAGAGACCACTCAGTTTAAAGCGTATTATTATTGCTAACTTAATACGTGTAGTTTTTATTGACTTATTGTTAAATACCTATTGGCTGACAATCTTAATCGGAAAAGGCTTCTTTGTACTGCTTCCGTTAAGGGCTTTAAAAGGATTTATAATGATGCCGATTGAAACACTTCTGCTTTATGTAGTTATCAAAGGCGTAGAAGCTAGTGGAATTTTGAAGATAATGCACAGTAAGAAAGCAAAGATTTAAACTTTAATTAATATGCTTTCATAACTTAATAAGCCATGAAGGTATTGATATGAATACACTTCATGGCTTTTTGAATTATATTGCATCCTAACGGAGGTGCTACTTGGATGTTATATCGATAATAAGCATTAATTTAAACCGCTGCCTACCAGAATAATAGACCACCAAGTTTAACCGAGGTTGATTTGCTGTCATAGCCCTTTTTCACAGCAGCACTATAGGAGTGAAAATATAGGCGTGAACCGATGTTGTTTGCTCCTGCTAAAGCATCTTTTGCAGCTTTTATAGATAATAGCTGTGATCTTGAACTATAATTATTATATTTATCAAGCTGTTTCTGTAAGGAGCCGCTGGCGGCAACTGAAAATTGCCCGGACTGATAAATAACAGCCTTAATTGTATCTGCATACTTTGAAGATGCAACCCTGTTTAAAACTATATTTGCTACGGCTAATTTACATTCATAACTTTGTGTACCGGCTTCCGCATGAACCAGACAGGTAAGTAATTGCAAATCCGATCCAGAGTAATTTACGCCGTCTTGGTACTGAACTTCAGTTTCCTTCTTCGCGCGTTCTTCCGCCTCAAGCTGTAGGAGCTTTTGTTCTTCCTCTTTTGATACAGCATCTTTGAATTCCACAAGAAGCTCTGCAAACTCACTTTTTACATATCCGTTTACATTATCATCAGGGATTTTAATCTCAATCCAATCGCCTTTCGTTTTAACGACGGGATAAGTTTCATTCTGATAAATTACAGTCACTTTTTTTGAATCAGTGGAAGCCTCTTTGCGGACATTTAAGCCGTCAACCTCTACCGAGATACTTAGAGTACCATATTTCTCAGCTAATTCTTCATCCGGTATACCTGTTTTAATAAATTCAGAACTCACATAGCCTTTTACGCTTCCGGATTCAACATAATACCAATCTCCCTTGGTCTTTATGATCTCAGCTGCGCTACCTTTGTATAATTTACCAAGAACATCACTGTCAGTAGAAGCTTTTTTTCTAATGTTAACATAATCTTTAGCTACAGAAATACCAATATTGGCATATTTTGCTTTCGGTTCGGTTTCAATTACTGATATATTTGGTTGTGTATTATCTAATTGATTATCTAAGGCTTGGCTTTGAACATCGGTATCTGTATTTTGATTAATCTCTACTGAAAAAGATTGTATTCTGCCTTCTTGTTTATCATCCGCCAAAGTATTAGATTCTGTTGTTATAACTTCATTTGTATTAGTTAGATTATCCTTAGTTGAATAAAAATGGATTGGTATATCAAAAATTGCAGTTAGACTAAATACGGTTATAAATACGATCATAGAAATTAAGGATAATTTTGTTTTTTTCAGTCCTATCACCTTCTTAACAATTTGACTTGCATTGCACAAGCTATTATAGACTATAAACCATGTAAAATCAACTGTTTTGGCGTTCGAGAGGAAAAAGATAACAAAAATATACAATATAAGTTAACGTAATTACATCAAAAATAATAATGATACTAAATATTTAAATATAGTAAATACATGTTTATGTTTTGAGAGTATGTAAAATGCTATATACAAAAAATAAGTAAAGAATGTAGAAGAAATTAAAAAAATAGAAAAAGTAAAAAAAAATATTAAAACCAAAATAGGAAAGGCTAAAACTTAATTTTGAAGATTTGCCCAAAAATAACGGCTGATTAAATGAAGGCTCTATAATAAATGTTGGGGTATGTGATTTTTCAGATCACATATTCCAACTTTTTAAATTTTATATTAAAATGCATCTATAATAAACCTCTTTAATGCCACCGACCAAGATTGCATTGCTAAAGGAGGTTTG
Source organism: Herbinix sp. (assembly GCA_028691795.1). Classification (GTDB taxonomy): domain Bacteria; phylum Bacillota; class Clostridia; order Lachnospirales; family Lachnospiraceae; genus Mobilitalea. The sequence goes on along the minus strand of JAQUYQ010000212.1, from coordinate 1,318 downwards.
ATATAGATGCACTCTTATTGTATCAATAAACTTCTAGATTTAGAAGATATAATTGTAAAAAAAATTGTACATGCTGACAGTTATGTAAAGATTTTTATCGAAACCAAACCAACATTACATACCTGCCCCCACTGTGGAACCCAAACAAATCTAGTCCATGACTACAGATATCAGGAAATTAAGGATTTGCCCTTTCAATTCAAACACACCTATCTTATTCTGAGGAAACGGCGCTACTCTTGCTCGTGTGGCAAACATTTTCCTGAGAAATACGATTTCCTTGCATCGTACCAACGGCGTACTCGCAGACTATCCTATAAGATAATAGATTTACTTCGTGGATCAAGCAGCATTAAATACGTTGCAGAAATCACAAACGTTTCTGTAAATACTGTTTCTCGTCTTCTAGATACGGTAAGTTACTCAACTCCTTCCTTACCTTCATGTATAGCGATTGATGAATTTAAAGGAAATGCTGAAACAGGGAAATACCAGTGTATTCTTGTAGATCCCAAAAAACGCTGTATCCTGGATATCCTTCCTGATAGAACCCAGCAGCATCTTTCTTCTTACTTCAAAGATGTTAGCCGTGCAGAACGTCACCGAGTTAAATTTTTTGTTTGTGATATGTGGCAGCCTTACGTAGACATTGCAAAAGCCTATTTTCCAAATGCAACTATTATAATTGATAAATATCATTTTATAAGACAAATGAATTGGGCAATTGAAAAAGTAAGGAAAAGGCTACAATCTACCATGCCTGCAACTCTTAGGAAGTATTACAAAAGGAGTCGAAGTTTGATGCTAACCCGTTATCGGAAGCTGAAAGACGAAAAGAAGAAGGAATGTGACTTAATGCTACTTTATAACGATGATCTAAGGGCTGCTCATCATCTAAAAGAATGGTTCTACGACATCTGTCATAACACAAAATATTCAGAGCAACGTGTCGGGTATTGGGAATGGGTGAAAGCAGCTGAAAAATCTGGTATTCCAGAATTCGAAAGTTGTGCAAAGACATACCGTAACTGGTCAGAGGGAATTTTAAATGCATTCAAGTACAAATATACGAATGGTCCCACAGAAGGATTTAATAACAAAATCAAGGTACTTAAGAGATTATCATACGGGATACGAAATTTTAAACGTTTCCGAACAAGAATAATACATTGCTCTATACGATAAAAATGAACGGTGGCATGAGGTTTATTTCGTATGCTTAAATATAGGTTTTTCAGATGCCCAACATAAAAAGAGCCATAAATACAGTAAAGGAGCGGGATTCAAAGAATCCCACCCCTACTATTGACACAGAACC
>JAQUYQ010000211.1 GCA_028691795.1 Herbinix sp. | reverse complement strand
TGCCTGCCAGATGTCTATGGATGTTATGGGCCTAAAGATAGAAGAATTAATTGATGGTGTTAAAATCGGTGGAGTTGGTTATTACCTCGGTGAAGCGGAAGATTCTAATGTAAACTTATTTATCTAGAGGAGACTAAAGCACACTGTTTGAGATTGAAAAAGTATCATAGTTGAAAAAATATCATAGTTGAATAAGTATGGCCGCTGGAGTTTTCTAAACCAGCGGCTATATTCATTGTATGAACCTAATTTTTTATCAGCCAATCACTGTATCAGCCCAATCACTATATAAACATAATCCTGTGTCAATCCAATCCTATATAAAACTAATCACTCTACAAACCTGATCGATAATATAAAAATATATGCTTTGTAATCTAGATGAAGTTTATAAATATTATATAATTGGATTCATTTTAATTCTTTAATAGGAAATGTATGGTGGAAATTTAAGTAATATAATGGTATAATCGGCATATTAAGAAATTAGTTATGATAATTCTTAAGCCGACTCTTGTCAGAGTCCCACTAATATAAGGTCTAGACAGTCGACAAAAAGACTGAAATGCAAATATAGAGTTTATTCCGCTACGATGCGGCGTAATGGAGGTAATCATGGTTAGCCACAGAAAAAGAAACATCATAATTACATTTGTATTAATAGTTACACTTATCGGTGTAATTGTACCCATCCGGGTATCCGGTGAGGTTAAGCCGATTACGGAGGTAGAAGATAAATTAGAGGGCATTACAAAAGAAGAAAAGGCAGTCCTTGAAGAGCTTTTTTCCATCAATCAGAAAATTGAAGAGCTAGAACTGGAAGAAGAGAAAATTAATGGTGAAATAAATACGTTACAGCAACAGATAAATGAGTTGACAGGTGAAATAGAAGCGAAGCAGAAGGATTACGACTTTCAGCTTGATATATTGGAGCAGGTTTTGGTGGATTACCAACGCGGCGGTCCGTCAACCTATTTTGAAATCCTGTTAAGTGCAGAGGACTTGTCAACGTTTTTAAAAAGTATCAATGTGATTAAGGACATATCACATAATATGAATGATCTATTGGCTTCCTTAGAGGATGGAAAGAAAGCTTTGCAAACGGAAAAGGAAAGCTTAGATTTGAAAGCGGTAGAGTTGGAACAGAAGAAAACAGAGCTTGCACAGAATTTAAGTAATAATCAAGAATTACAAGAGGATAAGAAAACATATTTGGCAGCCCTGCAGGAGAATAAGGCATATTATAAGGAACAGCTGGGTAATCTGGAAACGATGTGGGAAGATTGTCAGTCACTCTTTCCGAAACTCGCAGATGAAATAACCGAAACCATTAATGAAGGCTATTTTGCCTGGGATGATCTAAATATGGATCTCGGTTTTCTGAATATGAATGGTTACATAGAGGAAGATACGTTCAACGGTATCTTGGAGGAGAATACAAAGATATCTAAAACAAAATTCCTTTTTAAGGAAAACAAGGTAATCTTGGAGGTTCCGGAAGAACATCTTGTACTTACCGGTAATTTTATCATAGCAGGCAAGAGCGCAATTCAATTTGAGGTATTGGAAGGAACCTTCTATGATATGCCACTGGAGAAGGCTTCGATAGAGGAATTATTTGAAAATGGACCGATGTTGATTGATTTTAACTTGATATCAGAAGGAATAATCACGGTCGATTTTACGTTAAATAAAGTAGAAAGTCAGGAGGCAAAGCTGGCTTTTGATATCAGTCCAAATTGGTAAAGGTTTGGAGGAAAAATCAAGTCTATAAGAAAGAAGGTTAAACAAGATGATAGAAGCAAAAGGAGTTTCATTAACATATCACGACGGTACAGTAGCATTAAAGGATGTAAATATTGAGGTAAAGCCTGGAGAATTAGTATACATAACCGGGCATAGCGGTTCGGGAAAAACAAGCCTTTTAAAGCTATTAATTGGAATGGAATACCCTACCTCGGGCTCACTTAAGATACTTGGGCAACCCATAAAAAGAGGAAAGGCCAGGAAGATACGTAAGCTGCGGAAAAAAATTGGGCCAGTTTTCCAGGAATTTAAGTTGATTGAGGGCAGAACCGCCTTGGAAAATGTAATGATGGGTATGCGTTTCTTAGGAATATCGCCAAGAAAGATGAAGACCGAAGCAATCAGTGCGCTTACAAAGGTAGGTCTAGAGCATAAAATACGTTCCAAGGTTGAAAATCTGTCTTGGGGAGAGTCACAGAGAGTTGCAATCGCAAGAGCTGTAGCAAGAAAACCAGAATTAATTTTAGCAGATGAGCCTACGGGCAACCTAGATCATGACAATGCGATTAACATTTTACAGATACTAAATTCCTTCCGGGATAATAATACCGCTGTCGTTATTACCACCCATGCAACGCACCTGATTGAGAATCAGGAGGATGCTACTTATATTCGTGTTAATAAGGGGGAGATAACGATTGAACATAGTAGCGAGAAGATAGTGTGAAATGTCTCGTAAGAATGCGAGCAAAAAGTATCGTAAAGCATATTTATTAAGATACAAAATAGTTATATCATGGAGGTAAAAATGAAAATATTTATTTATAATATAGGGTACTTTTTACTCGAAGCGAAACGAACAATCCGCTTAAACCCATTATCTAACCTGTTCTCTGTAATCGGAACCGGACTGATATTATTTCTACTTGGAATGGTATTAGCAGGCTGGTCTGTCGGCGATAAACTAATTGTGGCACTGAAGGACGAGGCAGAGGTAAGTGCCTATTTTATGGAGAATACGAACGAGAAGGACGCTCTAAAGCTGGTTAATGCGATTAAAGGCATGGAGGGTGTTATGGATGCTAGTTACATAGACGAAACTGAGGCAAAGGCACAGATGGAAAAGATGCTTGGTAATGAAGCCGATATTCTTGGACTCTTTGATGAGAACCCTTTCGAAGCCTTTATTGAGGTCAAAATTAATCTAGATTATATGGATCAAGTTTTGTCAGATGTTGCAAAGCTTGATGGTATCGACTACGTCAGGGATAACCGTAAGGTTTTAGAGCAGATGAAGGGGATATCCGATGGGCTGAAATTATTTGGTGTACTGATTATGGCGGCTGTCGGAATTACAACCTTAATCATCATATCCCATATGATAAGACAGGGTATTTATAATAATAGGGATCAGATTAATACGCTTCGGCTGTTAGGTGCACCGGACGGTTTTATCGGTTTTCCGTTCCTACTGGCAGGAACCTTTTTGACCTTGCTCGGAGGTGGTTTGGCAGCAGGTTTACTTATCCTTCTGTTAAATGAAGGCTACAGTCATTTAAGCGGTTTTATTCCATTTATTCCGCTGCCTTCTTTGGAGGAATTAAGTGATAAGGTAAGTTTACTGATATTACTTGTGAGTGCGGCATTAGGTTTATTGGGAAGTTTATTCGGAGTTTCCTCGATTGGGAAAGAAGAGTAGAACGAATGAAAGAATCAGCATTCTAAATTAAACCAATGCGAAATACTTATTAGAGTTGATAAAACGCTGCTAATATATTATTATTATGTCTTATACGGAGGTAACAAAAGATGCTGACAAGAAGGAATGACAAAAATGGCGACGAGCTCTCCATCCTTGGATTTGGTTGCATGCGATTTCCGATGAAGGGTAATAGTATCGACGAAGAAAGATCAATCGCAATGATCAGAGATTTGATTAATAAGGGCGTTAATTATTATGACACGGCTTATTTTTATAATAACGGTAAGAGTGAATCACTACTCGGTGAAGCTTTGTCCGGAGGTTACAGGGAAAAGGTTAAAATAGCTACCAAGCTCCCACCCTTTATGGTGAGTAAATTAGAG
>JAQUYQ010000210.1 GCA_028691795.1 Herbinix sp. | reverse complement strand
TTACGCAAATGTTACAAAAGACCCAGTCTATGAAGGACAGAAAAATAGCGCAAATCCTTTTTAATAAGCGGACTTGCGCTGGGAAATAAAGAAGTTGTTGTTTAGTTAATGTGGCTAAATGGCATTGCCGTTATTTCTGAAGTAATATCCGTTTCACTTGATGATTTTGCTGTAAGCCCTTTTAATAAATCAATTTTTTCATTCCAAGAAATTTTTATGTTTTTTGCTCCGACAATTACAGGCTGCCCCATATTATATGGATTATTAATATCCGTATCTGTTGGATCCCATCGTATGTTAGAAGCAATTTTGATAGCCTCCGGTTTTCCTAAGGGTCCGGGGCTCTCCTTGTCATCATAAATGACTACGGTAGTTCCTACCTTGCAGTTATCGTATATCCATTTTGCATCCTTTACTGCTAGGCGGATACAGCCATGGGACGCTGCAGTTCCAAGCTTATTAAATTCTTTTGTGGCAAGTGTAGCCGGATTACCTTTTTCATAATAATACACCGAATGAAATAGTATTCCGTCGACTATTCTGGTGGAATATTGCCCCCATACATTTCCCATTAATAGTTTCCATCGATATTTTGCTTTTGTCTGAAAAGTTCCTGTTTTTGTCTTTCCATTAGCTCCAACAGAACAAAGCATAGCCCTCACCGGTACAGTATATTCTCCTTTGTCATCCTGTTCGTAAACGGTTATTGTATTGTATACTCTATTTACCTTGATCAGGTAAATATTCTTCTTTTGTACTTCTGCTGATGCCTGGTGATTTCCTGTAGTAATTAACAATACGGAAAACCCAAGCATAATCAACAGCAGTCGTAATCCAAGAAATCTTTTGATCATTGCTTTCATAATGACACTCCTTAAGTCCTATGTTAGTATTTTTTGAAGTAAACTTGCATTCTTTATTACTTTTGTATTTGTACGATATAAGTCTCATATGGTTTTTCATCCGTTACTGGACTAATATAGACCACATCACCTAAACTCTTAAGTAATTCATGATTTAAGGTAGGAAACTTATCCTGCTCTAGTTTTCCAACATAAATGTAGGTAAGATTATATTGTTTTAGCAGATTTCTTACCTTAGTCTCATCGGTTGAAGTATAGATTGTTTCAATATCGGCAGTTCTTACATCAAGATTTTTAGTATCCGATTTCCATAACCATTCATGCGTACGCCATCCAAGAATTGTTGGAAGCCCTGTCATTACAGATACTCTTTCATAATCGGTATAACTGTCGCCATTGGCTTCCAATATTACCGGTGTTCCTGTTACATGATCATTCAGCCAGTCAATAGCAGCTACATCATCCTCAAAAGCAGCCGTTGTATTCAGAAAAGCAGTACAATCGAGGCCTTCATAATCCTTTACTTTAAATATATTTCCATACCAGGAGTTTACAGCATTTTGAGCATAACATACGGTAAGGGAAAATAAAAGCAACCCTATAATTGCAAACTTTTTCTGCCGCTTTGTCTCGCCAAACGCTAATAACCTTACAAAAATATATCCAAAACAAATCCCAAACATGATAAACGCCTGATAAGTAAGCTTGAACATTGTATTTGCTCTCTTATAATCACCGTTATAGATATCCTCAATATATATGATCTCCGGCATTATAATCAAACCAATCGCACATAATCCAATCGTAATAATAAACAAATCTGAAACTGTAATCATTTTCATAAAATGGAATAATACAGGTTCTTTTTCCCCATGCTCAGCTTTAATCACAGCTTCATTCTCAGCTTTAATTTCAGAAGCAATTTCTAGTTTTCTTTTTCTTCTGTAATTAGCTATCATAAAGCATAGAAAGGCTACTACAGTAAAAATAGGCAGCCCCCACAGGATAATAAGTTGGTTGAGAGGAGTTCTTGCAACCGTAAAAAGCGGAGTGGTAGAAATCTGATTAAAATTTAATGTAAACGGCAGACAAACCAGCTCTGAAAAGCAGATTACAAAAATCCCTTGTAACGCAGTAACTCCAAGAGCTTTTCCATTAAAATTATATACAATCAGATTGGTAAATAGAATAACCGCTCCACATGCAACAAAATAAATTGGAAAATCCCAATAATTTGTTGTATGAAAAAGGCCAATAAAAAATGATATCATAATAACAGCCGGGTTTAATATTTCTTTATAAATTGGAATATTTTGATTTTTTAAGTTTTTACGTGTACACATCCACGCGAATAAAATACCCAGGACCGTAACAACAAACATGATATTAATTACATGTGCATGAAGATCCCCTAATACAAAGGAATAACACGGAAATTCATGAATTGTTTTATCCTTAGTTTCCGGATGATAACCTATAAATCTGGTAGCATCCGGAAACCAATAGCTATCTGTGCTGGCTTCCATACCAAAAAACTTACGAACTAAGGGTTCAAACCATTTAAAAGTCGGATAATGCATATTACCCGCAATACATACGCCTGTTCCGGCAAGTAAAGCACTGATAACAGGTATTATTCTATTATTCTTTTCTTTTACAACTAAAAATTGCTTTGCAATATTATAAACCAGGGAATATGGTAGCATGAATCCAAAAGCTCCCACCATCATTAGTGCTAGATTATATCCGACAGATACTTTAACAAAGGATAGCTTCGTAAGAAAGGATGCCATATATTGACCTACATAATAGTAATTTAATTTACTTCCCGAAAACCAAAAATCCTGTGGAGGCATATATTCACTGCGCATCATGCTGGTCATAAATCCATAATCCATAAATTTCTCTGTACCATAGGCCTCGGGTTTAAATCCTCTGACATAAGTAAAAAGTAAAAACAAAGCAAAAAATATCAATTCCTCGATAATGATATGATCCAGTGTACTTTCCTTAAAAGATGCAGAGCCACTCATGTCTTCAACTGATTTCTTTTTTCTTACAACAAACAGGATTATACCGTTTAAAATCAGACAAATCGCTACGCATAGGATACAGGAAGCCTCGGTAAATTTCAAAATATGCACGGAGGATAAAAGCCACATAAAATAACCAATTACTGCAATACCAATTGTTTTGGAAAACAAATAGCCCTTATCATTGAATTTTGAAAATATTAAAGCCGCCATAGGAAGGAATATGATTCCGATGTAAGCAACACTTGCCCACCATTGCAGAAAAGGGATATAATCTCCTTGAAGCATGAATTTACCCAAAACTAATAAAATTACTGTAGTAATTGCATAAACAATTTTCTTTAACATAGTTTTCTCTCCATCTGAAACTATTTTAATACTTGGTTAATTTTTCTGAAATCATTCCACGCTTTCTTACCAATATGCATGATTTTTTTCATGTTAATTGAATTTACTCCGCCCTGCCTAGGCCTAAAGGTAACCGGCAGATATTTTACCGCAAGCTTCTTCTTTGCATAAATCACGGATAATATAACATTCGAAAGATTAAAATTCTCTGGGACTAATTTAATCTGTTCTTTCAAAGTTGCTACCTTCATCAAACGAAACGGTGTATTTGCATCAGTAATATTAACATGGAAGCAAAGTCTCAGAACAACTTTTAAGGTTTTTGTAACAAAAACTCGTGATATTCCATCCTGTCGTCCTTTTCTGTGTCCGATAACCATATCATACTTTTTTCTACGTTCCCAAAAAGGCCAAAACTCCTCCGGTAATGTCTGCCCATCCGAGTCCGTTTGAAAAATATAATCTGCACCTGCATCTATTGCATAATGATAACCATATAGTACCGTAGCGCCATGCCCTCCGTTTGGTTTCGTAATTGGTTCAAACGACAATAAATCCTTCGTATATTGCTGCATGATCCGGAAGGTACCATCCTTAC
>JAQUYQ010000209.1 GCA_028691795.1 Herbinix sp. | reverse complement strand
TTATAAGCTCCACCGCGTAAAATCTGTGCACCAGCTTTTTTAATTGCGTGAGCGGTAGCTAAGAGCTGCTCCTTGCTTTCTACTGCACATGGACCGGACATAATTACGAGAGTGTCTCCTCCAATCGTAACATTGCCTACTTTCACTTTTGAGGGCTCTGGATGAAATTTCTTATTCGCAAGCTTATAGCTTTCCGTAACTGAGACGATTTTATCGACATCTTCAAATATCTCCAAGTTCTGATCCTGAAGCTTCGATTTGTCACCGACAACACCAATAATGGTTACTTCTTTACCGGCGGAAATATGTGCATCCAGTCCTTTTGTTTCTATTAAATTCTTAATTCGCTCTATGGATTCTGCTTTAGCCAGAGGCTTCATTACTATAATCATGCGTATTCATCCTTTCATTCATGGCAAATGAATTAGCTTGTTAATTCATTTGTATTAACAATTTCTTATCTTGTTTTGCCATTATACTCTGAATATGATTTAGTGTCAATACTCTATTGCATTAAAGCGTTACGGTTTAAAGTGTAAAACCAGTTCAAAGGAAAACTTATATACAATTTCAAAACTAAATAAGTAATTATATAAGTAATTATATTAAAAATTACTTTGTTATTATTTCCATAAAACTATTGTAAAAGTTATCTACCTCTAGTAAAATATACTAAGAAGTATCTATGGGTGATTATTTGAATATATTCCAAGGGATGCTGTAAAATTTAATATCATATGAACTGTACAACAGCCCTTACCCTACCTACTTACTATAAGCGTATTGGAGGAAATCATAATGAATGTTTACACTTCGGAAAAGATTCGCAATGTTGTTTTGTTAGGCCACGGTGGCTGTGGCAAGACTACCTTAGTCGAAGCCATAGCGTACACAACTGGGATACTCAAACGTCAGGGAAAAGTGGAAGAGGGAAATACGATCAGTGATTACGATAAAGAAGAACAGAAGAGATTATTTTCAATTTGCACAACGGTTGTGCCTATAATTTTTGAAGATATTAAAATTAATTTTTTAGACACACCTGGATATTTTGATTTTGTTGGTGAAGTAGAAGAAGCTTTAGCAGTAGCAGATGCAGCAGTAATTGTAGTTTCTGCAAAGGCTGGAGTGGAAGTCGGCACAATGAAGTCATGGGATTTTTGTGAAAAATATAATTTACCCAGAATATTCTTTGTAACAGATATGGATGACGATAATGCAAGTTATCGTGAAGTAATTGAAAAACTAACGGATCTTTATGGTAAGAAAATAGCACCATTTCATACTCCAATCAGGGAAAACGAAAAATTTGTGGGATTTGTTAATGTTGTTAAGATGGCAGGCAGAAGATTTACATCGGCCAGTAATTATGAAGAATGTGAAATTCCCGATTATAGTCAGGAAAATCTATCGAAGTTTAGAGAAATATTATTGGATGCAGTCGCAGAAACCAGTGAAGATTTAATGGAGAAATATTTTGCTGGTGAGGAATTCACCCAGGAAGAAATCTCTATGGCACTTCGAAATAATGTTATAGATGGTACTGTAGTTCCGGTAATGATGGGTTCCGGCGTAAATGCACAAGGAACAACCATGTTACTTCAGGCAATCGAGAAATATTTCCCGGATCCTGCAAGGATGAAGATTAGTGGAAAGAATGTTAAGAACGGGGAAATATTTTCTGCAGATTACGATGAGAAAAAGCCATTTTCAGCAAGAGTATTTAAAACAATAGCTGACCCGTTCATCGGTAAATTTTCTCTTTTCAAAGTGTGTTCAGGAGTTATAAAATCAGATGCTTCTGTTTTTAATTCGGACAAGGATACGGATGAAAAGGTAAACCGACTTTATGTATTAAGAGGAAAAGAACAAATAGAAGTAACTGAAATTCATGCAGGAGATATTGGTGCACTTGGTAAGCTTAGCGATACCAGTACTGGAGATACTCTTTCTACGAAGGCGACTCCGATTATTTATGACCGTATCACGGTTTCTACTCCTTATACCTATCAACGCTTTAAGACGAAGAACAAAGGTGATGATGATAAGGTATCCCAAGCTCTTGGTAAGCTAATGGATGAAGATTTAACTTTAAAAGAAGTAAATGATAAAGAAAACAGACAAACCCTGTTATATGGCATTGGTGACCAGCAGTTAGATGTTGTTGTTAATAAGCTGCTTACAAAATATAAAGTTGAAATTGAGGTAATGAAGCCTCGAGTACCTTTCCGTGAAACGCTTCGTAAGAAGGTTCGCGTTCAGGGTAAATATAAGAAACAATCCGGTGGTCATGGACAATATGGTGATGTTCATATTGAATTTGAACCCTCCGGTGATATGGAAAAGCCATTTGTATTTGAAGAGAAGATATTTGGCGGTTCCGTTCCGAAGAACTTTTTCCCGGCTGTAGAAAAAGGTATTGCGGAGTGTGTTATAAAAGGGCCGGTCGCAGGCTATCCAGTGGTAGGATTAAAAGCTACCTTAGTGGATGGTTCCTACCATCCGGTTGACTCCTCGGAAATGGCGTTCAAGATGGCAACCATTCAAGCTTTCAAACAGGGCTTCATGGATGCATCTCCGGTCCTCCTTGAGCCAATTGCCTCCTTGAAGGTACTTGTACCCGATAAGTATACCGGTGATATCATGGGAGATTTGAACAAACGCCGTGGTAGAGTGCTTGGTATGAACCCGATCACAGGAGGTAAACAGGAGATTATAGCGGATATCCCGATATCGGAATTATATGGCTATTCAACAGACCTTCGTTCTATGACCGGTGGTATTGGTGATTATTCCTATGAATTCTCGCGTTACGAACAGGCTCCTTCGGATGTGCAGCAGAAGGTTATGGAAGAGAATGCAAAAGAAGAAGCAGCAGAAGCTTAACAATAATAATTTGATTTATGACAAGTGAATTGGTTTACCAAATCATATACCGAAGGTGTTACCATGGATGTTTTATCCATAGTAACCATAATTTGTTAGTTGATAAATGATTCGGATGGAATATTTTTTGGGAATAATGTATAGGAGGCAATCCTTTATTAAATACTTATGCAAGTCGAGTAAATTATTTAATCCTCCTTGCTTAGGTTTATGGGACGCCTCCTATCTAATGTAATTCATGCTAATAATAATAGCTTTTTGATTCCATAACAAGTGAACTAGTTTTTTGATTTAACAAGTGAATTAGCTAACTGATTCAACTTGTGGTTTACTGATTTATCTAGTATACTTAAAACTCTTACAGTCTACAGACTCATCACTGCATCTAAGGGAATGAAACATAATTAAGAGATGAAGAAGTATTTTAAGAGAATCATATTTAATGGCTCTTATTATAAAAAAATTTAAAGGAGAGTAGTGTGAATTATAAAGGACATAATTCACACGGCAAATTTGTGCTGACGCCCAAATTCGCGGCACTTTAGCAGAATGGAGATTTTTATGGAAAAGTTTTTTAAACTTAAGGAACATGGGACAACAGTTTCTACAGAAATTGTAGCTGGATTTACTACGTTCTTCGCTATGGCGTATATTATCTTTGTAAATCCTCAAATGTTATCACAACGCTCATTAGACCCTGGCACAGGAGAAGTATTATTCCAATTAGTACCTTATGGCGCCGTATTTTTAGCAACCATTATTGCATCCGTTATCGGTACTTTAGTAATGGGCCTTTTCGCTAATGTACCTTATGCACAGGCTCCGGGTATGGGATTAAATGCGTTCTTCGTTTATACGGTATGCTTTGGACTTGGATTTACCTGGCAGCAGGCTTTAGCTATGGTATTCTTATGCGGTCTTATTAATATTACTATAACAGTCACTAAGATTCGTAAATTAATAA
>JAQUYQ010000208.1 GCA_028691795.1 Herbinix sp. | reverse complement strand
TAAAATCATTATAAAGTAAAATGTATAATATGGCTCATTTAATACCGGTATGCTGGCTCAATAAAAAACGGAAGGGTGGCTCACTATGACCGGACAGATGGCTCAAATATAGCAAGATTATTCAATATTATTGAAAATGCAGATATGGCTTTGTATAGAGCAAAGTTTTTGCGTAGAAATAAAGTAGAAGTATATTCTTCCGTATTTGAACAAGTGAAAGAAATTAATGATGTAGATACAAATTTATTAGAGGATATTAAGCCTTTAAAAACGCTGATCACAGTAATAAACTCCAGAGATATTTATACCTATAAGCATGTGGAAAGGGTATTCAATTATTGCAACATCATAGCAGATTATCTAAAATTATCATTAGAAGATAAAAAACTATTATTGTATGCGGCATATCTTCATGATTTGGGTAAAATCAACGTTTCCAAGGAAACTTTAATTTCTAGTAGTAAGCTCACACAAGATCAATGGGAAGAATTAAAAAAACATCCTCAGGATAGTGCAGATATTATAAAACAAATAAACGGTTTCGAGAATGTTGTACCGATTGTTTTACAGCATCATGAAAAATATGATGGTACTGGGTATCCTTATGGTCTAAAAGGTGAAAGCATATCTTTCTTAGCACGTATTTTAACGGTAGCTGACTCATTTGATGCAATGACCAATCAGAGAACTTATCAAAAAATTAAAACGTTTGATGAAGCATTTGAAGAAATAGAAAGATGTAAAGGTACACATTTTGATCCTTACATTGCCGAAAAATTTATAGAAGCTTTAAAAAGGATATAAGTCATTAATTATTTATGTTTAACCCATGCAAGTCCTTCGCTAAAAGAATCAGCGCAAGAGTATTTTAATGGAGTAATTACCTCTCCCTTAATCAAATGACATTATAATTGATTATAAAATAGCATTCATCTTGAAAATACCTTCTTCTGCACGAAAGGAATAAATACCGCTGTACTTTTGTACGATTGCTGCGATACTTTTTGTTCCATATCCATGATTTTCTTTATCCGTGACGGGCATATCATTTTCAAAGGTCACCTCAAATTTATAGCTATTTGTAATTTGAATAAACAACTTATTATTGTTAGACATACAGCTGATATTAATCTGTCTTTTTTTGATATCCTCGATATTGGCGCAGGCATTGATGGCATTTTCAATGGAATTTGCAAAGATGATACATAAATCGATGTCTGATATTTTGCAGGATTTGGGAACGTATACCTCTGATTCCACTAGGATATCTTTATGATGCGCCATACCAATATATGAGGATAGGATTAAGTTGATAGCTTCATTTTCACAATAGGTTACTGTGACATTATGATACATGTTTTTTTCTATTTTAATAATATAATTTTGAGCTTCCTTTACATTGTTTGATATAAGATAGCTGTTAATCATTTGAAGATGGTGACGCAGGTCATGCCGATGAACTTTAGCAGTTTCCTCTGCCTGTTTCATGGTTTCGGAACGAGCTTGCAGAGCGGATACTTGAACCGCTAAGATATTTTGTTCGTTTTCCATTTCAAATCGTTTTATTAACTCATTAAAATAAACAATTAAAAAATATGAAAAAGTAGAAACGAGGCCTATGGATAATATTCCGACAACCACAATCCTGGATGAATAAAGTAGACCGGTATATACGGTAGTTAGGTATGCAATGACATAGTATACAAGAGGAATAATTAACAGAAAACGAATTTTATTATCCGAATAAGCAATTATCTTAATAATATAGGGACTCAAATATTTGTAAATAATAAATAGTAAGGGGATTGTTACTGCGATTTGAACGATTGCCGCAACATGATGCTCGCTATGGAAAGCAAGAGCAATCAAGTCTCCAATCCATTTTCGGGGAGTAGTAAGTATGTAAGTGGTGCATAGTACAAATAAGACATTATACAAAGGCTTTTTATAATAATAACGAAAAAAGATAAGTAAGGGTAGATGAACAGCCAGAGGATATGCTTTTTGTAGTAGTTGGTCTCCAAGTAAGAAATATAATGAAAAATTTATTAAGATACCAATGACTACATAAATTGATAGGACAATAATACTTTTCTTTTCTATTTTTATATTGAGAAAAAAGGTCATAACAAAAAGACCATAGATAAACACGGATAAATAATTTAAAGCAAAAAGCATAGATTGTCCTCCGTATGTGATGCTTTAGAATAGCGTGGTACTGAAATACATTGTATCATAGTAAATAGCCATTATACAATGCTTGCAATAAATATTTTATGGAACTAAAAGCTTCCCTTTCTATCATTTGAGGATAGGGCATAAAGCCTCGCAAGCGAGGCTTTGGTCAACATCCTACATCCCTGAAAATAGCTAGTACAATCAAGAGTTCCCGAGATTGACTAGCTATTTTTGCTTTTACTGGCTAATTTAAGCCTATCTACTAATAAAAGCTGAAAGGAAAAATATAATGTTTTTTATAGGAGTAGATCAGATTAAGGGCAGTTTTTTGATTTTTGCTCTTGCTGGCTAACTTTTACCATTCGTAGCTAAAAGAGTAGTTTATATATATTTGATAACTATCAATCTGTATTGTATTATAATCTTCATCATATGGTAATGAGAACGCAAGATAATCAATACTTCCTGGGTTTTGGCACTCAGCATAATTATAATCGTATGCGATCACTTTGCCATCTTTATAAAATATAATTCCTATTTGGGTATAGTCTGAGGTTTTACTGCCAATGTTTGAAACCTCGACCATTACATTGTCTGATCCACGATTAGACATTATTTTAATATCAGATACATTACTTGCCGTATATTCAGTACTATCAATGGAATAAACAATTTTATAACTACTATAGCTGATGTAGTTATAGTCAGTATCGGTTGGACCATAGAAATACATAACACATTGTTTTCCGGGTTCAAAATATGGATTGTATTCAGTAGACTCATCCAACATCTGACCTGCCTCATCATAAAATACCACAGTTGCTGCCAGATAAACTGGATAACGATTATTGTTCGTAAGTGTAGCTATAATGCCATCACCAAGATCCGTAAATTCACCTACAATATTTTTTGATGCTGCCAAGTAATCAAATTTGGGAACTGTTATTTCTACGACTTTTGTGTACTTACTATAAACTTTTACGGTTCCTTCCGTATGAAATGCCCTGACTTTATAATAATAAGTGGATCCATTGATTATTTCGGTATCTAAATAGGAGGTTGATGTTGTAGTTTTAAGGTAGCTATAATCTCCGGAATATGATGTAGCTCTATATATTCGATAACCGGATGCTCCTTTGATTGTGCCCCAGGATATTTTGATACTTCTATCACTTTCGTATGATGCCTTTAAATCGGAGGGAGTAGACGGTATCGGTTTTACACTCGATATGGTAGAAAACTTACCATATATATTCTTACTACTTATCGTTTTGTATGCTCTGACTTTATAATAATATGTATTTCCTGTTTTCAAATTAGTATTGGTATAAGAAATACTTGATGTGGTTTTTACTTTACTATAGGTTCCATTACTCGATGTGGAACGATATAACTCATAGCCGGAAGCACCACTTACCGATTTCCAGGAAAGTTTGGCACTATTGTAACCAGATGATGTTGCTGTTAAATTTGTTGGGGATAACGGAACAGGTTTTGTGTTAACTGTAACGGAATATTTACTGTACACTTTTGTGGATCTAGAGTTCTTATAAGTGTTTTTTGCAAGCACTTTTTGGACAAAATTGCAAAACATTTTTGGACATTGTTGCATGTCCAAATTGGACAAAATTGCAATGCCTCGGCTGGCAACGAACCTACCAGCCACAAGCCATTGCAGAC
>JAQUYQ010000207.1 GCA_028691795.1 Herbinix sp. | reverse complement strand
GGAGGAGATAACTGAACAATATAATACGTTATTTGATTTTGATTCAGATTATGGCTGTCTGGCATATGAGGTTGCAGATGATCATTCAGTTGTAAAAAAATTCGAAACGGCTTGCACTAAATTAGGTTATGATATGAAGCTGATCGATACATTTGGAGGCAGTGATAATAACAATTTCCTGAGAAATGGAATTACAGGAATCGTAATCGCGTGCGGCATGAATCAAGTGCATTCCTGTAGAGAATTTACCCATATTGACGAATTGATAAAATGCAGTAATATAGTAATAAAACTTCTGACTGAATAGGCAGAAAGTGTATGATATGTTTAATAAGAAGACTAGCACAACGATGGATACGATGGAATATTTTTTAAGTGTATGATTGTATTAAATCAATTCTAAGTTATGACATGAATTGGATTACAGCTTTCTTAATTATTATAACTTACATTATATTTGATAAAAAAGGATTGTTTTGAAATGTTCCGATATGCTTGTCTGAATTTCTGACAATAGGGTACACTTCAAATCAATCCTTTTATTTATGGCAATTGAATAAGCTTGTAGATACATCTTGTTTATTTAAGGAATAATTCATGATTTAATCCTTCATTATTAAATAAAAAACATGAAGTCCTGATTGTTTTTATGCTTTTCAGCTTCTGTAACAAGATCATATAAGGTGATCTTTTGTAAAGATGATTTTATTAATGAATCAAGCGGATTATAAATAGTTTGGCTCATTGCACTTTCTATTTCCGGAGCCTTGGCCTTGATTGTTTCTTCTGTACTTTCAAATAAAGAGGTTTCAACAGCGGATAATATATCATAAACCGTAATCTGCTGCTGAGCTCTGGATAATTGATATCCACCTTGTGAACCCTTAATTGAGTTTACAATGCCACCATGCTTTAATAATGAAAATACCTGTTCCAAATATATTTTAGAAATGCCTAGCTTTTCAGAAATACTAATTAAAGTAATATATTCATTGTTACTTTGATTTTGAGCCATACTGGTTGTAGCGGCAAGTGCATATCGACCTTTCGCCGATAATCTCATAGTATAACACCTCATTTCATACCTTCTTTATATGTAATCATAATATAGGAAAAAAATAAAATTGTCAATAGCATATTATTTTTATATGAATTATATTATTTTGTATTTTCCTATTGACAATAGAATTATTTTATAATATTATAAACTCAAACATATTAATCATATATGAAAAATATAATTAACGAATGGGGGTCATTTATATGTCTAAAGTTTATAAAAGTTTAACAGAATTAGTAGGCAAAACACCGCTTCTTGAATTATCTAATTATGAAAAGAAGAATAACTTAGAAGCTACCGTAATCGCAAAATTGGAATATTATAATCCTGCAGGTAGTGTAAAGGACAGAATTGCAAAAGCAATGTTAGATGATGCAGAAGCAAAAGGAGTTATCAATCAGAATTCGGTTATTATTGAGCCTACCAGTGGAAATACAGGTATCGGTTTAGCATCGATAGCAGCTGCCAGAGGATATCGTTTAATTCTGACCATGCCTGAGACAATGAGTATTGAGAGAAGAAATCTGTTAAAAGCTTATGGTGCTGAGTTAGTGCTTACCGAAGGTGCAAAAGGTATGAAGGGCGCTATTGCTAGAGCAAATGAACTTGCCAAAGAAATTCCTGGTTCCTTTATACCGGGACAATTTGACAACCCTGCTAATCCGGCAGTGCATAAAGCAACCACTGGCCCGGAAATCTGGGAAGATACCGATGGAAAGGTTGATATCTTTGTCGCAGGTATCGGTACAGGCGGAACAATTACAGGTACAGGAGAATTCTTAAAATCAAAAAATCCGAATGTTAAAGTTATCGCTGTTGAGCCTTTTGATTCACCCTTATTATCTGAAGGTAAAGCCGGCCCTCATAAGATTCAGGGAATAGGTGCAGGGTTTGTTCCACAAGTTCTTAATACAGCTGTTTATGATGAAATTATAAAGGTAAAGAATGAAGATGCCTTTTCTATTGGCAGAGAATTATCCAAATCAGAAGGACTTCTGGTAGGTATTTCTTCCGGTGCAGCTTTATGGGCTGCAACAGAACTTGCAAAACGTCCTGAAAATAAAGGTAAGACCATTGTGGCAATTCTTCCAGACACAGGAGAGCGTTACTTATCAACTCCTCTTTTTGCTGAATAAGCAGGAGTGAATTGTAACTCTAACGATTTAAACTCAAAATGAGAAATGCTAAGGGATACTGTTTTCGTAAATAGTATCCCTTAATTACTGTTATTGGATTATAAATAGAAAAGTCTGTCCAACGTGTTTAAAAAACAAGGGGGCAGACTTTTTTCGCTTATGTTGTGGAAGATAAAATAACCGGTTAAATCTTTAATTGGTAATGTTTATAAATCATTTTAGAAAACCATTTTTTGAACATCAACATCTGCAATTTCTTTCAATTTTCTTTCAAATTCCTCTGCTTTATCCTCTGCATTATCTATGAATTCAAGCAGAATAAGTCCCTGTGGACTGCAAGAGTCTGGAGATGCAACATGAAGTCCAAGTCGCGTATTGATATCACATCCATAGGATGTCAGCAACTCTTGAACAGAGCTTGCAGTCTTAACGCGGTCATGCAATACAAAACCCATAATAATTTTTGCCATACGGTTTACTTCCCTTTCTTGTATAAGATTATATCATTTAATATCTCCCATCTGATTTATTTCATGTAATCAATTTTAACTTTAAATCAGAGACAAGTAACAACATTAGAATATCATAAAATATAATAATTTTCAATATTCTGGTAAACATACAATAATATACAATAATATAACTCAAATTCAACAGCTGGAAAGGGTGTTTATCAATTTTGGACGAAAAACAGTTCTGGTATAATCGATTTGAAAATCAATCTAATAGGAAAATCAGAAATCAAACGGATAATAGTAACAACGTAAATGATTATGTTAAATATCTGCTTGCTAATTTTTGCACGCCAACCTTATTAAAAATTAAACCTTCCAGTTTTGTTCGAATGAATATGAGAGAGGGGATTAAAAAATGTATTTTGCTAAAAACGATAGAAACAGAAATAAAACAATTTGAATGCCAATATTATATTCTTTATGAGAATGAAAATATTATAAACTTATTAATATACAATGAAGAGTTATTTTTGAAAATCCTTGATTGTAAAGAAAATAAACAATTTTTTAGAACTAATGGATTTGAGATACAGGATAATAGTATTAAGGAAGTACTTCATACTTTAAAACAGAGATTCGAACTATACTATAGTCAAAAAGCCAGGGAACAGGTAATTAGATTTCCTCATGAAATCGGTATTATTCTTGGATATCCATTACTGGATGTGGAGGATTTTGTGAGATATAATGGTAAGGATTATCAAATTTGTGGTTATTGGAAAGTATATCATAATGCAGAAGAAGCATTAAAAATATTTGAAAGTTACAAAAGAATGAGACGATACGCTATCGATTTGATTATGGAAGGCAAAGATTTAAATAATCTATTATTGGATGATTTCACATAAAACGATATAAAGTGACAAAATTTATTCTAGGTAGTTCAATTATTTGCCATTTATGATATAATAAAAGCGTAGTGAGGATTTGAAAGCTCGCTTTCGAAATCCGATCGGAGCTAGAGATCATGAATGAAGATTATGATCTGTTGTCGGTGACTGATCCAAAGAAGGATGGTGGGTACGATGAAAAAAGTTGGACGTGTCTTTATCCTAATACTCTTTTTGTGTTATTTTGCGGCTACGATAGTTAAATCAGATTTTTTGGGGAATCTATTGTCTCCAAGTATAACTCTCATAGCATTTATTGCAGTATATAAAGCTTTTTATCTTATCGAAAACAGAAAAAATATCCGTTTTATGGGCTTG
>JAQUYQ010000206.1 GCA_028691795.1 Herbinix sp. | reverse complement strand
AAGCCATGGACGGTTTTTTGATAATTTATTATACATATCCGCCAGATATACAGTTTCACTATCAATAAGTACACCGTCCATGTCAAATATAACAGCTTTCACATTACTATTAAAATTCATATTAACTTATCCTCATATTTTTTATATTTTCAAACATGATGTTGCTTCGCAGCATCACTATCATTACCTGCAATAAGTTCAGAATAAAATTCATTCTGAAGTACTTTCCAATTATGAAGATGCTTTTTCTTCACATTTTTTATCAATATATGTCTCAAATAATATTGACATAATCATTAGAGCTGCCCCTAGCGAAGCGTAAGTTCCCAATCTTTTCTTAAAAATTAAGAAATGCCCAAAGCGGTGCCATAAAAACTTCCGAAAGGGCAATCATATTTACATTCAGCGCTGTAGTATACTTTATTCCTAATGTATAAAGTACGGAAGATATTCCGCTTAAGACAATACCTACAATAATCAGAAATATAATTTCGAATAAATCGAACGGTTTCATTGCCCTTCAAGTGTTTATTAGATTCCATCTTCACACTCATGATCAATTACATCAACTTTTATAAATGTACCAATCTGTTCCTTTCCTATACTGATGATTTCAGTAACGAGATCATCAATATCCTCAACCTTTTCCTCCAGTAAATTCTTCATACAAAGTTCAACAACCATAGCTACGTGTGTCCCATAAATTACTCTTGTATCAGGCCTTTCTGATGTAAGCATAACAGCTTTGTTAAATGGTGATCCACCAATAATATCACATAGAAGAATTTTATATTCACAATCCTTAATATCCTCTAATGCTACTGTTAGTTTACTTTCTAATGCATCTACACTGTCATTTTCGTCAAAATCTACAGTAGTTATCTTCGCATCCTTCCCAACCAACAGTTTGACATTCGTTTCTATTCCCGTTGCAAATTTTCCATGCCCGGTAACAATTATTCCAATCATATTTCCTCCATTTTACATTTTTATTTATTTTAGTTAAAAATAAAGATGAATTTTCTCAAATTAAAATTTATGGGACTACAATTGAATATAAGTGTTCATTCAATTGTAATAAATCAACTATCATATTTCAATTGTTATATATTTTAAATGACATAAATTCACTTGTCAAATGTTCACTTATAATAAATGAGAGGGAATAATATAAATTCCTTCTCACTTTCATTCTCCATAAACATCAAAATCATATCTATGAGATTCTCCTGAAATTGATTCTATGCAAAACTCTACCGGTCTATCATATTGATCATATACTATACTTTCAATTACCAGTATTGCAGTGTTCTTAGGAATATTTAAATATTCTGCAATTTTTGATACCGCCTTTGTTGCTCGAATGGATCGTTTTGCTTTTGAAAAATGAACATCATATTTCTTCTTTAAAATGTCATATAACGAGTTCTTTCCAAGATCAAATTCATTCAGACCCGGATATTTATCCAAGGAAAGATAATTATCAGTATACTCAAATGGTTTATCATCAGCATACCTCATTCTTACCGCATGATAACATCTTGTTCCTGCAGGTATATTCAGTTTACTGAATATCTTGGAATCATATTCAATAATTTCTGAGTGAAGCACTTCTGTTCGTGGTGTCTTCCCAAGCATCGACATTTCTTCTTTAAAGCTTGTTATACTATGCATAAAAATACCTCTGTTATCAATCTCTTTAACAAAAGTGCCCCTGCCTCGTTCTCTTCCTACATAACCATCTTTTGTTAATTCACTATAGGCCTGTCTTACAACCGGTCTTGATACTTTGAATGCTTTACAAATATCATCCTCCGTAGGCACTTTATCTCCAGGTTTCAGAATACCACTCTTTATCGCCTCTAATACACTCGCTCGTATTTGGTCAAATAAAGGTACTGCACTGTATTTGTTAATGTTTATATAACTCAAGTCCATATCAATACCTCACTTACTGTTGTTATAAATTATTATAACTTTATAATAACAATATATCAACAAATTTAAACAATCTCCTCTTCTTTATAACCAAAACCACCTTCCACTCTGCAATTTTGCGTAGAATACTCGTTCCCCTTTTGAAGAGCTACCTTAAGAGATGCTGTATTCATAATTTCTCCTTTTTTCCATCCGCTGTCATACATACTTTTAATAAATGCAGCCAGAAAAGCATCTCCTGCACCCATCGTATCCACCGGTATAATATTATGTGCCTCCCCATACACAATACTTACTCCGTTCGATACATATTGACCATCTCCGCCCATCGTTATTAGAATGTGTTTCACCCCAATTTGATGCAATTGTCTGCAAAAATCTTTTGCTTCACTTTCTGTTAGCTTATTGCAGGAGAAAAGTGCCAAATCAAGATTTCTACAGACCTTATTATAGTATTCAGGAACACGATATTTTTCTTTTTCGCCAAAGTCATAAGACAAAATCTTCGGAAGATATTCCAATTTATCTATTTCATCTTCCATTTTTGCGTTGCAACTGCTATGGAGTACATCGAACTTACCAATATATTCCAATTCAAGTTCGTTCAGTACCATGGGACCGGACCATTGTTTTCCTAATTCCACACCAAGAAAAATCCGTTCACCGTCTATTACTTTATAATTGCAGCGCTTTGTTGTAGAACCTTTAATCGTAATACAGGCCTTACTATCCACATGAAATTGACTTAATGCATTCTTTATCACCTGGGCCATTGCATCTTCACCCAAGTTTCCCATGTAAGCCGCCTCTGCCCCTAATATGGAAGAATGCACTGCGACATTTAATGCATTTCCGCCAGGATACATAACTCCCATATTTGTATAATAATCAATTACATTATCACCAATTCCCAATATTTTCATTAATACTCACTCTTTCTATAATACCTTCTTATGTCAAGAGAATGATTTGTAATCACTTCCAAATTTTTGCTAACTCTTTGTAATACAGCAGCCATAATAACCGGTGATAAATATTTTCTGTATTTCTCACTTATTCCTGGAAGTTCATAATCCTTCGTATCAAAGCATGTCAGTTTCCCTGTGTGATTGATAGCAAAGTCCCGAACGCGTTCATCCATAGTTCTAGTACTACCTTCTGTTAACAGGAGAGTTACACAAACATTTTCCTCTAAAAGCTCTATCGTTCCATGGAAAAACTCTGCTGAACTGACGGATTTTGTTCGAATCCACTGTGATTCTTCCAATACACACATCGAATAGGAATAAGCAGTCGGCCATAAATCTCCTGAACCGATCCAAATATTATATGGTTCTTTATAAAATTTCTCTGCATATCTTTTGCATTTTTCATCTGCCTGTACTCTCACCTGTACTAAAGCAGCTCCTAGATTTTCCAACTCATCTGCAAAATTCAAGTAATCTTTAAAAGCATCATGATGATATAGAATTTTTCCTATCAGCAGATAAAATATTAATTCCTGAGGTCTTCCTTCCTTGTAAACAATACAGTAATCACTCAATTCTTCTAAAGGTGAATTTGAAACTCCAACTACGGAAACTAACCGAACTCCTATTTTCTTTAAATACTTTGCTGCTTCTATCGTCTCTTTGGTATCACCTGATTTCGAAGTAAGAAAAGCTACCGAATTCGAGGTAATCCGATTGTTACCAAGTAGTATTAAATCTGCTGAAATCATGCTATCCACCGGAATATCAGACATCTGATTTACGTATTGTTCGAATGGCTGCATCATTGCTAGGGAACCGCCTGATGAAGTAAAGAAAAGTAAATCAAAACCCTTTTCACATAAATCATCCGAGATTTTTTCTATCTCTTTACGCTGATTGTAAATATATGCATAATTATCAATCATTTGTTTTTCATTAAAATTAACCATCTGTTTCTCCTATCTCTGCAATGAGCACATGATATAGTTTATCGTAAATATTATTATAAAAACTATTGGCAGGAG
>JAQUYQ010000205.1 GCA_028691795.1 Herbinix sp. | reverse complement strand
AAAGTGTGGGACTTCCGAAGATGGCACAAGGACTTTTCTGGTCGGGTTGGAGTAATTTTAAGGTGAGATTTGCACCAAAGACAATAGGATATTTATTTCTATTAATCATTTTTGCATATTTTTTAAACAATCAGCAAGTAAAGTATAAAAATAATAATTCCAAAGAGCTGGAAACAAATCATTTATTTAGCTTTTCTGTTATCATGGGGCTGATAGGGGTGTCACAAGCTTCTATATCTATCGTTCTGAGCGGTGATGCCGAAATCGGGCAGCATGCGTTCTTACTGGGTGCTGCATCAGATATCATAATATTTTATTTTGCTAGCCAGTTGATACCTTGGATGAGTATTTTTAGGTCGGAGGACAATAAACGGTGAAAAATACATATAATATAAAAACGAATTATTTATTGCAGGATATCGGTATGTTTGCCCTCCTGGTTGTATTATTTGCAGGGATTATAGTCGTAGTTCTTGCTCCACAAGAAATGAAGCTGGAGTTTATTCTTATGCTCTTGATTTCTTATCTTGCCATGTTATTTGCAGCTTATCGAATGTCGGTAACTGCAGTAATCAGTGCAGGTTTACAGATCATTATTTATGTAGTGTATAAGTTATTTATTTATTATAGTAAGGGTGAATTATTAACACCCTTACATTTTACCTGGATTATCTACCCTCTGCTTGCAGTTGGTGCAATGAGCTTATTAATCAGCAGAACCACAAGGTTAGAGGTGCAGAATGAAATATTAAGGGAGCAAATTGATAAATTGGTATTAATTGATCCCTTAACCGGGCTTTATAATCTAAAGAGTTTATATCTGGATTTACAGGGACAGATTGCATTAGCAGCCAGAAGAGATTTCAATATTACATTAATGATTATATCACTGCGTTATGAAGCGGAACTTTTTAAAATTCTTGGCAGATCAAATTTCGATACATTAAAACAGAAGATTGCAATAAATGTACAGGATTCCTTAAGAATAGAAGACCGGGTTTATGCAATTGATGAAAAGGGCGCATTAGCGATTATTCTAAGCTGCAAAGGAGAAGATGCGATCACTATAAAGAACCGGATATTAAAGAAGCTTTCAGCAGAAGATGCTATGCCGGAATTAATCAAAAATAAGGTTATAAAGCTTGATTTTCAATTTGGCTACCTTCCTTATTCACCTGAAATTTACGGTAAAGATGTAATAGGTTATAAGCAAAAAGTAGAAAGTGAGCTGCAATATGATGTATAAAAAACAAGCCCTAATACTTCTCCTGCTGCTGTTTACTGCAGCTGGAATACCCATAAGGGTTCTGGCTGCCGAGTTAGAATATCAGGATGCAGAGATTCTTTTAGTCTATAATAACAATCCAACACAGAGTGAAATAGCTGATATTCAGATTATTGTTAAAATCCTGACTTATCAACAGTTCAGCGTTGTATATACATCCATGAGGGAAGCGGGCAGGATCCTTGATAAGTATGATGCTGTCTTATGTTATAGATTAGAAGGGGACACCGATAGCTTTATGGAACAGCTTGCTGGGGGAGAACAAAAAGTTTTTCTGATTGGAAGTGGTGGAGTTACCAAATTTGTTACTGGTAGAGGCTATGATTTTACTTGTTATGAGATAGGAGACTCCATTGTAGATTTGGATTATCAATTTGCTGAGGATAATGATTTTAAAGCATTAATGAGTTTAACAAATGGAATGCTTCTAACAGGTGACTTCACCTATGTCAATGGCACCATATCGATGAATGGAATGGCAGCAAATCTATATTCTAGATATGACAGTTTTGTATATCTTCCGGTGACGGATTTGACGAATTCTTTGCTTCAGGCCTCTTTTACGAAGGAAATAGCGCGGTGGCTTTGGCCATATAAAGGAGATCCGCATACCTATGCTCAGTATATTGTATTGGATGAGGTTTATCCATTTACATCACCCGAAAAGCTTATGGAAGCAGTGGATTACTTCATTGATTCAAGGCTTCCTTTTGTTATATCAGTAATGCCCATTTTTGAAAATGGGGATTACCCAGCTATGAAGAGATTTTGTGAGATACTTCGATATGCACAGGCAAATGGTGGTGCGATTATCATGCACTCACCAAACTATCAACAAGAAGAGGATAATGTTGAACAGGTTTTGGAGTATCTTACGATAGCAACAGAAGCTTATGCGAATCAGGGAATCTATCCAATAGGATTAGAAGTTCCTGAAAAATATATGTTCATAGAGCTCGGAAGAGAAATATTACAGAGGTATTCCACCCTGTTTTTCTTTCAAGACGATTATGGTAATGCAATCAACTTAGAGGCTGGTTTTAATAGCATTTATAAAGATGGACATAAAATGATTGCATCCGCAATCAACCTTAATCAGCTGGGAAACAGTCAGATTCTGTCTCATCCTACTGCCCTTTATATAAAAATAACGGAGGGTATGGACGCTTTAAAGAAAAAAGTAAATGCATGTACTGCATCGGCGGCTCCTTTAAAAAACCTTTGGGAAACGGATCATGTGGTATATGCAAACAACCTTTACTTATATACAAAATCCGGGCAGGTTTATATGAACAATGAAAAAGTATCCCTTGATTATATACCCTTTGAATATGATTCAGACTTTGATTACAAAAACGGAGTGTTTCATTGGATTATGACGGATTTACAGGGATTGAATAATAAGCTGGTTTTCGTGACTTTCGTATCTTCGGCTGTCTTTCTTGTGTTTATTCTTCATGCAAGGCGTATTAATAAACATAAATTCCTTTTGGAGAAAAAAGGAGGATTACCAAAATGACCTGGGCTGATATTTTATCATTATATTCTATTTATGCCATTTGGGCTGTTATGAGTGTAAATATCATATTATCAATTGGTGGATTTATCTATTATATGCGCATGAAGAAGACGGATGGATCAATACAACTTGAGGAATATCCAATGGTATCGGTAATGGTACCCTCGCACAATGAAAGTATTGTTATTCAAAAAACAATTATTGCATTATTAAATTTTGATTATCCAAAAGATAAATATGAAATTATTGTCATCAACGATAATTCCTCCGATAGTTCCAAGGAGGTTTTGGAACAAATTCAGAAAAGGTATCCGAACCGTAAGTTGATTATCATGAGCACCGACAGTACTGCTGGCGGAAAGGGAAAGTCAAATGCCTTAAATATTGGTTTTACCGTAGCCACTGGCAGTGTAATTGCAATCTATGATGCAGATAATACGCCGGAACCAAAGGCACTTCGATTACTGGTGGAAAACTTAATGTCGGATTCCAAAATTGGAGCAGTAATCGGTAAATTTCGTACCAGAAACCGGAATGCCAGTATACTTTCCCGCTTTGTTAATATTGAAACAATAGCTTACCAATGTATGAATCAAGCGGGACGGTATTTTTTCTTTCGCCTTTGCACCATTCCAGGAACAAACTTTGTGATTAGAAGAAGTATTGTAGAGGAAATTGGTGGTTGGGATACGAAAGCACTATCCGAAGATACGGAAATTAGTTTTCGAATCTATCGTATGGGGTACTACATAAAAATGATACCGCAGGCGGTAACTTGGGAACAAGAGCCGCATCTGCTACCGGTCTGGTTTAAGCAGCGAACCAGGTGGGCAAAAGGTAATATCTATGTTATATTAAAAAATTTTAAATATGTTTTTGATAAATCCGGAGGGCCAATGAGGATCGATGTGCTCTATTACTTGGTTGTTTATATTGTTATGCTCTCCTCATTAATTTCTTCTGATCTAATATTTTTCATGGGGGTATTAGGATATGTACATGTATCACTGAGTGGCTTTTCTACTTATTTATGGATTATGGCGATCATAGTTTTTGTATTAAATATTTTGATTACCCTAGCAGGGGAAGAAAATGAATTTAGTATAACATCTGCGTTATTAATTTTACTTATGTTATTTACTTATTCAAAGCTATGGGTTGCAGTAGTGATCTATGCGATGGTTCAAAGTAT
>JAQUYQ010000044.1:11038-19254 GCA_028691795.1 Herbinix sp. | reverse complement strand
CTGAAAACCTCTACTTGAAGCATGGTATCTACGGTATCACTGCTCAGCGTATAAACTGCATTTGAACCATCACTTCTTACATAGTAATCGCCATTCTCATCCTTGTCACCGATAAATATTTTGTATTCTTTATTGATTTTCATTGTCTCAGCTGTCGTATCACTTGTATCCGTGGTATCCGTATTGGTAGACGCTGGTGTAGGTGTTGCTTGGGTATATGTCTCATAATATCCGATATCGATTGTTGCAGCAGGATCCTCTAAGCCATATTTGCTTAAGTCATCTCCTTTATAATCTACACAACCCAGGAAATCAAACTTGGTATAATTTGCCTGTAACTGTGCTACCTTATCCGTATCGGCAGAAAATCCTCCGCCATATGGTTTTAAAATTTGCCAATTATACATATTGGAACCACTGTTATCATTTACAGCAACATCATTATATTTTAGCTCAACATCCTCTCCATCACGGCTATCAATATTAAGATATGTGATATTTTCAGCTGTTATCTCAGGAGCTGCTTCTACCTTCGTCATATCAAGATTTGTGAAGCTTAGTCCTGCTTTATAAGTCGATTTCACCAAATATACTGCTGTATCATCATTTACTAAAGCATAATTCCCATCTCCTGTAACAGCCTCAGCTCCAAGCGAAAGGGTTACTGTCGAACCATCCTCCAGTGTTGCCTGTATATAAGATGAAGGATTATCCAGGCCAAAATCAGCAAGATTGTCGGGAGTTTCTACTACCTTTTGGTATGCAGTTATTTCGCTGATTGTGCTTAGCATACTTGTAATATTATCCTGATTAATCGGACGATTCAGTTCTTCTTTTGATTTCCAGACACCATCCTCTAAAACAAAATTAATATCAACATCATCACCGATATAATGGAGCGCCGTAACTTTAGTCGTATCAAGGGTGGCTACGGGTATGCTTTCGGGACCTTCCGTAGAATCCTCAGCAGCGCTCTTATTGCTATACCAAATATATACACCGATTAAAGCTATTAATGCCAAAAGAAGGGAAACCAATGTAACCGCGTTCCTTTTCTTTCTTTTTGTCATTATTTCTTCCTCCTTTTTAACGTAACCATTATACCAATAAATAAGATGAGAGCAGGTATTACAAAAACAACTAATGCTCCCAACATGATAGCTTGCTGCTGTGAAACTGTTATGGTAGCATCTGCTAAACTTTTTGTAGGAATAGAGAGAAGGTCTTTATCTCCGGCTAAAAATCCTACAGTTCCGGTTAATAAATCTGAATTACTATAAGTAGCCGTTTCTTCACCAAAGGTATATGCACTTGAATATACTACAATACTGGAAGTAATATTATTATAAGTATCCGTAGCTTCTAAACCTAAATTAAACGGTCCTGCAATATCTCCATCTTCTTTTGCCGCACTCGTACTGCTTGTATTAACCTTTGAAAATGCCGCATCTGAGGTTGCTAATAGCGGTTCAATCGTTAATGTACTTCTCTTCGTATCCAAGATTTTTAATCCCGAAGCATCTGGCATAAAAACAGGAGTTGAGTTATCACTTGCCCCAGATGTAATATCATGAGTTTCAATATTAGGTATCAAATAATTTACATAATTGGATAAATGCTTACTGGAATCACCTTCGATGACAACACCATTTACCACTTCTATGCCATAATATTTCAGGATAGAAAGGAAATTTGTCAAACTTGTAGCGTTATAATTTAATGTTATAATTGCTTTTCCTCCGGCAATCAGGTAATCCTTAATCATCTTTGTTTCTGCTTCTGAAAAATCGGATTGAGGCGCATTAATATATAACATATCACAATCATCTGGAATACTTCCCTCCGACACGGTAGCAAGTGTGTCTACATTAACATTCATTTTACCCATAGCTGTACTAAAAGAAACGCCAGTTGCTGTTTCACCATGTCCACTTACTACATACATTTTAGGTAGGTCCGTACTGGTAACATACTGAATTGCCGCTGTCAGCTGACCTTCCACATCAATTCCTGTTGTCTCTTGTTGATAAGTTTGGTAATTCATTTCCTGAATCAGCATATCACTGTAATCTACATACTTTGATCTTTTATTCGTATTATTAACAACAAGAAAACTATTTTCTGTTACAGAAGCATCAACATATTGCGAAGCAAACTGAGGATACAGTACCGGATTCTTATTTACAACTGTAATTTTATCCGAGGCAATATCATATTGTTTAACAATATTCTTAAATAAATCAGTTTCATTATTCGGTTGTACCAAATAATAAATTGTAATATCATCCGTTAAGCCCTTTGCCATTTCTTTGGTATCCTTGGTTAAGGTATACATACCCTGCTTACTAAAGTCAAATTGGATATTCATTTTTGAAACAATCATATTTGCTACCAGGATAATAACGATAACCACAACAGAAACCATGGTTACATAAGCACCATTACGGAACTTTCTTCCGGAAAAGGATGCTTTCATATTTCCGAAAAAGTTTGTTTTCTTTTCATTCTCTTTTATATCTTTCACGGTAACGTTCTCCTTTCCCTAGCTCCATCTCTTTTTTCGAATTACTTGCGTTGTCAAAAATGCAAATAAGAAGGTAATACTTAAGTAATAAATAATTCCTGATATATCAAATATTCCATAATAGAACTGATCGTATCGGGAAATCACCGATAACCACTTAAATATGTTTACAACTGAACCATCAAATAACGTTGGCTTAAGTAAATAAACTATAGTCAGACCTACTTCAGCAACTACTCCTGTACCAACCGCTATGGTTAGGTTTTGCATCATACGATATAAAACCAAACATATAACAATTAAAATTAGCGAAAAGATGATATAGGCCGCCTGATTGTCCGTGGGTAATATTCCTGCCATTCCATCCATCAATACGGTAAATAAGAATACCATAAAGGATATAACCGCTGCCACAACCTGGCTTTCTGTCAGTGATGAAATATAAAGTCCAATGGAAAGATATGCTGCACCCAGTGCTGTAAAACCAAAAATACTTGCATATGCTGAACCAAGCTGTACGGTACCAAACTTAGTCATAATCAACGGATAGAAACAGGTAACCAACATTGCTGTTAAAAACACGGTAAATACGGCAAGTAATTTTCCAATCACGATTGAACTTGCTGAAAGAGGAGAGGTTAATAGTAATTGATCCGTTTTCTGTTTGTTCTCTTCTGCCATCAATCTCATTGTTAAAAGTGGAACTAATAATATAAAGATGAAAGTAATTGATGATAATGTATATTCAAAGTTTGCATAACCGGAAATTAAATTCTGAATAAAAAACCAAATGCCGATGATCACCAGGAAAAATGCTACAAACACATATCCAATCATCGAAGTAAAATAGGTACGTAATTCTTTTTTATAAATCGCCAGCATCTGAATTTACCTCCTCTGCATTATTACTTGTTTCTTCCGGTGTTTCATCAGACTGCTTCTCATAATGAATGGCTTTTTCCTCCTGATTGGTAACTTTCAGGAAGATATCCTCCAAGCTCATTTTTAAGGTCTGCATCTCAAGAATCGGTGTTTTTATTTCACACATTGCATAGAATACGTCCTCACGGATATCTTCCTTCTCACCAAAATACAAGGTAAGATCGACAACACCTTCATTTGTTTGTTGGTGTTCTTCTATTTTACTTACACGTTCAATTTTTTTCAGTGCTTCTATAACATTTTTGCTGCTTCCCTTTACTGATAGTTTCATCGCACCGGTTGCACCAAGGTGTGTGCTTAAATTCTCAGGTTTATCACTAAGTATCAGCTTACCTTTATCAATAATCATGATAGTATCACATACTGCACTTACTTCCTGCATGATATGTGAACTT
Source organism: Herbinix sp. (assembly GCA_028691795.1). Taxonomy (GTDB): domain Bacteria; phylum Bacillota; class Clostridia; order Lachnospirales; family Lachnospiraceae; genus Mobilitalea. The sequence continues at coordinate 15,393 of JAQUYQ010000044.1, read as the reverse complement.
AAGATTACCGTATGATTCTTACTTAATTCTCTAATTAAATCTCTGATTTCAATGATTTGTTTTGGATCCAACCCTACGGTAGGTTCATCCAGAATGATTAATTCAGGATATCCCATAATGGCTTGTGCCAGACCTACTCTTTGTTTATAACCCTTGGATAAATGCTTTATAAGTCGATCTGCCATAGCAGTTATTTTTGTTGATTCCATAATGTCTGAAATCATTTTCTGCTTTTCACTTTTTTTAACCTTTTTAATATCTGCCACAAATTTCAGGTACTCTCTAACCGTCATATCAGGGTAAAGCGGTGGAAATTCCGGTAAATAGCCTATCATTTTCTTTACTTCTTCCGGTTCATCAAATACATCCAAACCATTGATGGTAACCGTTCCTTCTGTCGCAGATATGTATCCGGTGATAATGTTCATGGTAGTTGATTTTCCTGCACCATTTGGCCCCAAAAAACCAAGCACCTGCCCCTTTTCTACGGTAAAGGACAAATCATTTACTGCGATTTGATTTCCGTAGCGCTTCACTAAATTTTTTACCTCAATCAAAATCATATCCTCCTTATCATTTTGATTTGAATGTACCCCCTTGAGTCTTCTTTTTCATCCAAACCAAATATTCCTTCAAGATAAATCAGTAAACTAATTCACACGTCATACACAAAATGAATTGACATTACTTCATTGTGGAAAAGATTACTTTTCCACATTATAATACTCTATGAATACGAAAATTTTGTGAACAAATAAAAATAAATATCTATTTTATACCAATTATGAAGTACAACAAAGGATAGATAAAAACTACTCAAAATATACCTTATGTGCGAGTGCAAACCCTCCCGTAGGGCTTCTTATTTTATAGATTGCAATTTTCTCTTATGAAACAAGATGAATTGATTAACCAATTCACTTGTCATGAATAAAAAAATTGCCCCAAGTCTTTTACCCTACAATTATAAGGCAAATTTACTTGAGGCAATTCTAATCTATCTTTTTTAATCCATTAAGTCGCTCATACTATACATTCCTGCAGATTTTCCCGATAAATATTTAGCTGCCTGAACAGCTCCTTTTGCAAAAATGGCTTTTGAATATGCTGTATGTTTGATTTCAATTACTTCATCCGTTCCGGCAAATATAATCTCATGTTCTCCGACAATCGTTCCTCCTCGTACTGCACAGATGCCAATCTCCTTCTTACTTCTCATAACTCGTTCTTCGGATCTGTCATATTTGTAATTATATTCATTATTCAAAACCTCATTCATCGTATCTGCAAGTAATAATGCAGTTCCTGAGGGCGCATCTACCTTCTTATTATGGTGTTTTTCTACAATCTCAATATCAAAGCCTGCATCCGCCAGAATCACTGCAGCTTCTTTTAATAATTTAGTTATGAGGTTAACTCCCAGTGACATATTGGCAGATCTAAAAATCGGAATTTTCTTAGACGCTCCATTAATTAATGTAAGCTGTTCTTTTGTAAAACCGGTGGTACAAAGGACGATACCGATTCGCTTTTGGGTTGCAAAATCAAGCATTTCCTCTAAATTATTCGTAGTAGAAAAATCGATAATTACATCGGCTTTTACATTACATTTAGTAAAGCTTTGATAAACAGGATATTTGTTCACCCGGTTTTGAGTAACGTCGATACCTGCTACGATGACTAATTTATCATCCGCATCCACTATATCCGTAATTACTTGTCCCATTTTACCATTACAACCCCGTAAAATGATATTTGTCATATGCTTCCTCCTATCAAAAGTACAATATTGTATATTTATTATACCGTCTTTATTCCAACTGCATTCATTTCTTTCGCTAAGCGCTCTGTATTCGCAGGTTCCATCTCCGTAAGCGGCATTCTAAGAGCACCTACCTCAAAGCCCATTAAATTTACGGCTTTCTTTACCGGAATTGGATTAACTTCACAGAACAATGCATTAATTAACGGAAGCAGATTAAGTTGAAGCTCACGGCTTCCTACAACATCACCCTCAAGATATTTGACAACCATGTCATGAGTTTCCTTGGGAGCTACATTGGACAATACGGAAATAACACCAAGTCCACCTAAGGATAAGATTGGAACAACCAATTCATCACATCCGGAATACAAATCAATTTTACCTTGTGTAAGCTGCATAATCTCAGCAACCTGTGCAATATTACTGCTTGCTTCCTTAATACCTACAATGTTTTCTACATTCGCAACTAAGGTTGCTACCGTCTGAGGTAATATATTACAGCCGGTTCTTCCTGGAACGTTATACAGAATAATCGGTATAGTTACTGAGTTTGCAACAGCTGTGAAATGAGCAATTAATCCCTTCTGAGTTGCCTTATTATAATAAGGAGTTACTACTAAAAGAGCATCTACTCCATACTTTTCTGATTCCTTTGATAAATATATTGCTGTGTCTGTGCTGTTTGAACCGGTTCCTGCGATAACCGGAACTCTCTTTGCAACCTTATCCACTGTATAACGAATACATTCTAAATGCTCCTCATGAGTTAATGTGGAGGCTTCTCCGGTAGTTCCGCAAATAACGATGCTGTCCGTACCTGCTGCTATTTGAAATTCAATCAGCTCGCCCAGTTTCTCATAATTCACTTCATTGTTATCTGTAAATGGTGTTATTATAGCAACACCTGCTCCATTAAATACTGCCATTTTTCAAACCTCCTATTTTTCAATTACAATTTCGGAATGATAATAATTAGTTACCTACGAACTTATGTGTTAAAGTCATTGCAAATGAAACGTGGTTCTAGACTTAACAAAATGCGTAAAAAAAGTCGACTCCAGAGTCGACACTAAAGAATAACTGATCGGTATCATGATAGTCTTCTGCCCTCATGAACGTACAGTATAAAATATTCTTTAGGCAGCGCTCCATCAATTTCTGATGACAGTCAAGTGGTTATTCACCATTTGCCCAGCAATAATAAATCAGGTTTATTATAACTTCGGCATTGTTTCCTTTTGCTGTGTTCTTCTATGCCTGACATATCCCACAGTTTACTCTTAAACAATGCACCTCTACCATAAGCAATATATAATTTTCACAATATTCGTAGTCTTATATTAACACCGGGCAAAATGCTTGTCAATGATTTTTTCAAACCTTTATCCGCTGTTCTATCACATTATAGTAAATGGTTTGACCGATTTGGCACTATACACAATATAAAACAGGTTTCATATACCGCTTATTTCAAGCAATATATCAAACCTGTTATTTTTTATTATGAACAGTAATTATATTCATTACTATTTTATATCATCTATGTTATACCCAAATATTTTATATTTAGTAATCTAATTCTTCCTATTATTAATACTCTTCCAGATATTCCAGCTTACTAACGGATACCTCATACGCTACCCGTTTCTCAAAATCTATATCAGTGACTTTTTTCTGATATTCACGGCTTTGAATTCTTCCCCATACCTGAACATGGCCTCCCACGGTAAAGCTCTCAGCGAATCTGGCATTTCTACCCCAACAGATGCATGGAATATAATCGGATTTACCATAGGGACGGTTTACTGCGAGCAGAACATCAGCAATTTCCCTACCAAGGGGAGTCTTACGGTAAATCGGGGGTTTGCATACAAAACCATCTAAGAATATGTGGTTCGGTTTTGCACCTTCTGATAATTCATCTACCATTTTAACTTCTCTTGCAAATACGGATAACACTAATTTGTTTTTACTTTCCTCATGGCGGTTATATGATCTAAACTGCCCTAAAACCTCCACAAATTTACCCTTATAATCCTGCTTTACATCAATGAGTCGTTCAGACACCATCACCGGAATCATATCATAAGAATTACTCAACCGGCTAACAACTACCTCCAAAACATAGAAACCTTCTCCAAATACATCATGACTGAACGTAAAATCACTGATTACCTCTCCTGCAATACTTACTTGATTGTTATCAAATACTTTATCCGTCATATCGTACCTCTCCCTTCTTTCCCGGCGTACTTTGTTACGCCAATCTGCTCTAAAATGTGGGGCAAATTTATCTGTCTAGTCAATAACAGCTTGATTCACCTATGTTTAAATATATGCAGTTTTCCAAATTTTAGAAGTATAAAATAAAATATATTATATAATTCCCATTTTTTGTTATTTTATACAAATTTATATAAAAATTATTATAAATATTTCCGTAACGCCCGTTGATTTTTATTTATGCTATGTGCTACAATGTTAAGGTTGTTGTAACTAGTCAATTATCTTGAGAAAAAGCATGAAAAAGTCATGCTTTGATAGAATTTCGAGTTAGCTCAGCACAAAGTATAGGATATAAAAGCGTAGT
>JAQUYQ010000044.1:6589-10938 GCA_028691795.1 Herbinix sp. | reverse complement strand
ATTTTGTTCATGATATAATATGCTTGTGTATCGGTTCTAAGAACCGTTGTGACATAATAGTCATAAGGCTGTTGTAAGACATTAATGTCTTTAGAAAGAAGGGAATTGTTAATGAAACGAGAGGATATACGAAATATTGCCATTATTGCACATGTTGATCACGGCAAGACTACCCTTGTGGACGAATTATTAAAACAAAGCGGCGTATTTCGATCCAACCAAGCTGTTGTTGAAAGAGTCATGGATTCCAATGCAATTGAACGGGAACGTGGTATCACTATTTTATCTAAGAATACTGCTGTCCAGTATAAGGGAACCAAGATAAATATCATAGATACCCCAGGTCATGCTGATTTTGGTGGTGAGGTTGAACGTGTTTTAAAAATGGTTAATGGTGTAGTCTTGGTTGTAGATGCCTTTGAAGGTGCTATGCCACAGACGAAATTTGTATTAAAGAAAGCTTTGGAGTTAGCTTTGCCAGTTATTGTATGTGTAAATAAAATTGACCGTCCAGAGGCTAGACCTGTTGAAGTTGTGGACGAAGTATTAGAATTATTTTTGGAATTGGATGCAAGTGATGAACAACTTGACTGTCCATTTGTATTTGCATCTGCAAAGCAAGGTATAGCATCTCTTTCCATTGAGGAAGAAGCTACTGATATGACTCCATTGTTTGAAACAATTATGAATTATATACCTGCTCCTGAGGGTGATCCCGATAAGAGTACCCAGGTCCTAATCAGTACCATAGATTATAATGAATATGTTGGACGTATCGGTATCGGTAAAGTAGATAATGGTGTCATTAAAGTAAATCAGGATGCCGTATTAGTAAATGCACACGAACCTGATTTGAATGTAAAGGTAAAAATCAGTAAGCTCTATGAATTTGATGGATTAAAGCGGGTTGAAATTAATGAAGCAACTATTGGTACCATCGTAGCTATTTCAGGTATTTCCGATATCCATATTGGTGATACAATATGCTCTGTGGATAATCCCGAGCCGATACTATTCCAGAAAATATCTGAGCCGACCATCGCAATATATTTTAATGTAAATGATAGTCCACTTGCTGGTAAGGAAGGTAAGTTTGTAACCTCCCGCCATTTACGTGAACGTCTGATGAGGGAGCTAAATACGGATGTTAGCCTTCGCGTTGAAGAAACAGACACAACCGAAAGCTTTAAGGTATCCGGAAGAGGTGAGCTTCATCTTTCTGTATTGATTGAAAACATGCGTAGAGAAGGTTATGAGTTTTCTGTAAGTAAAGCAGAGGTATTATATAAAACAGATGAGAACGGTAAGAAGCTAGAACCAATGGAGCATGCAATGATTGATGTCCCGGATGAATATACAGGTACCGTAATCGATAAATTGGGTCAGCGCAAGGGTGAGATGATTAATATGCATACCTCCGGAAATGGTCATACACGTGTTGAATTTTCAATTCCTGCCCGTGGACTTATTGGATACCGTGGTGAATTCTTGACTGATACCAAGGGAACCGGAATTATTAACACTTTATTTGATGGTTATGGTCCATACAAAGGCGATATTCAATATCGTAAAACAGGCAGCTTAATAGCCTTCGAAACTGGAGAAAGTATTACTTATGGCTTATATAATGCACAGGAAAGAGGTATTCTTTTCATTGGCGCAGGTGTAAAGGTATATGCCGGAATGGTAGTTGGACAAAATCCCAAAGCTGAAGATATTGAAGTAAATGTCTGTAAACGCAAGCAGCTTACGAATACCCGTTCCTCCAGTGCAGATGACTCCCTAAGACTTTCTCCGCCTAAGGTATTGAGTCTGGAACAGGCTTTAGAATTTATTGAGACCGATGAATTATTAGAAGTTACTCCAACAAGCCTCCGTATCAGAAAGAAAATTCTTGATACTACCTTACGTATGAGAGACAGAAGAAATAAACAAAGTAATTAGACACGAAATATGGTGTAAAATTATAAATGTTAAATTCAAGATGAATTGACTTGTCAATTCATCTTGTTTTCTATTTAGACTATTATTAAGATTGATATTCTTGTTAAGATTTATAATTAAGTTAAGATTTGAATTAAATTAAGATTTATAATTAAGTTAACATTAATTGTCAAGTTAAGATTAAATATCAAGTTAAGATTAAATATGAAGTTAAGATTAAATGTCAAGTTAAGATTGATAATCGATTCAAGACTGATAGCCCTAATAAAGACTGATAATTTAGCTAAGACTGCTTCAACTCTTTTATATCTGATATCCGCTGATCAGGATAATTATGTATATTGTTTATACTTCTAATCTGATATTCATCTAGAATATCTTTAAAATACAATTTCAAATTTTCTTTTGAAAGAATCTTATTGTTGAATTTATCTCTGGAAATTTTAATCAATGATTTCTCATAAGCTACCATTGCATTTAAAGCTTTTGGGCCATACCAAAGGAAGCTATTCATAACAGCATCAATCAATTCCATCTCTTCGGTTGTCAAATATTCTTCTACTCCTTCAAAGTAATGGATGCCACTGCCCTTCATTCCCTCATATAGCTTATTATATGGTATATTCTCATTATTTACGATGCAATCTTCTTGAAATATTTCTCGGTCATACAAAGCTAAAGAAAATGCCTGCGTATAATATAGCAGGTATTGAACATAGCCTGCACATATATCTGCGCTACTTTTATTTATGATATAATATGCCGCAGCATAAATGTTCGTCGACATAATCTTCGATATAACAGCCTTTTTACTCTTTTTAAATGCTACCCCAGTTAAGCATTCTTTTTTCTTACAAAGCAAATCATAATAATATTCAGGATTATTCAATATCGTTCTTAATTTGTTAGAATATTCATTTGTAGGTATATCACCTTCCATATAGCGGATAATTGTTGTCTCACCCCAGCCAAGCAACTTCGCCAACGGTTTTTTTCCTATACGATATTGATCAAGAATTATCTTAATCTCATCAGAGGAAATAATCGCTCCACTTTCCACATTTATTCTATTACGTTTCATACATATACTCCTCAGTTCATAATGGTATCTTTTGTAAATTATTTTTGTTTTCTATTTTACCATTGTTTTCCTCATTTGTACATGTACTTATTTTAAATTTTAGAACTTCCTAAATTCATTTATATCATGTGCAAGAATCTTAAATCCGCGAATAATACGGTCAAACATACCGATACGGTACAGATTTACCAACACCATTCCAATTGGGATACCAATAATCATCCCAAATACTCCGTAAAGCTTATAACCGGCAAATAGAAAAATCAAAGTTGCCAAAGGATGCAATCCAATACTATCCCCAACCATTTTAGGCTGTAAGATTTGCTTAACTATTTGACAAATAAGATAAATCACAACCAAGCTTACTGCTATAATATAATTTCCCGATATCGTTTCAAGTACTGCCCAGGGCCATAAAATAGTTCCTGTCCCAAACACGGGAAGAAAATCCAGAAATGCAATTCCTAGAGCCATCAAAAAAGAAAATTTAACTTGTAGAATCTCAAATCCAATAAACATAATAACAATTAGTATCAGCATGATTTTAAACTGTGCCTTGAAATATCCTCCGAAAGCAGCTTTAAAATTATCAAAAATCAAACGCCAGTAATTAACTGCAGCTTCAGGCAAATGTTTTTTTAATTCGATTGTAAGTTCGTCCTTACAGGCTGTAAAGAAATAAGCCGACAGAATTGTAATAATAACGTAAAGAAATGCTTCCGCAACATTTTTAGCAAATAATCCGACACGATCCATCGAAATAACATTTGCATTATCCGAAAAATTATTGATATAGTCTTGCACCCCTACAATAAAATTATCAATTGTATTTCGCATACTTTCAGGGAGTGCTTCAGACCTTTTACTAATATATTCTGTTATATCAGATAATTTTTCTCCAGTATCCTCTACAATCGCCGGGAAATCAGTCATTAACTCTTTTGCTTCTTTGAATATAAGGATCGATAAAAGAGTCATTATTCCTACAATCGCCAAAATTACAGTAACAATAATAATAAAGGAGCTATGTTTTCGTAAAAGCTTGACTCTTTTTTCAAGAAAATGAACGAGAGGATTAGCAATAAGAGAAATTACCCAGCCGACAACCAAAGGCATAAAGAAGCTTAGTAATTTGGGAAGTACTAAAAACATAAATAGGGCAACCGTAATTATAAAAAGAAAATTAATTAGGATTTTTACATAAATAGACCTAGATTCTTTCATGCTTTCCTCCTTATATATATTCAAATCTTATGTTTATGATTTTTATAAAATCATAAACATAATCATACTTGATGGATTCATATAGTAGTTATATGTAGAT
>JAQUYQ010000044.1:3674-6489 GCA_028691795.1 Herbinix sp. | reverse complement strand
ATAATAAGAAATAATGAGTCCCATGATCCCAGAAAACAATGATATAAGTATGGAAAACAGATGGTACTCCCTAACATTTGCAGACATATTTCTACTTGCCGCTGCAGGCAAAATAAGAAGTGCATTTATAATAAGGATACCAACCCATTTGACGGATGACATTACGATGATTGCTATAATAACACTAAAGAAATCTTCCATTCTATTGATATTGATATTCTTACTTCGAGCAATAGATTCATTTACGCTGATTGCAAGTAATTTATTAAATCCCCATAACCAGAATACTATTGTTACAACAAATATAATAAGTAATAAAACGATTTCCTTCACCTTAATACTTAAAATATCACCAACTAAAAGAGCTGAATATCTAGAGAAATTGCCGCCCCTTGATAGGATTACCAAACCAATTGCCATACTAAGAGAAGCAAAAACTGATATAACCGTATCTGTGGATACTGTTTTCCTGCGATTAATTTTGTTTAAAAGTAAAGCAAAAAATATTGCAAATATGAGCATAGCAACATTGGTATCCGCGATCCCGAATAAAGTCCCGAGAGCTACTCCGGTAAGCGCAGAATGTCCCAAAGCATCCGAAAAAAATGCCATACGATTATTCACAATCATGGTGCCTAAAATACCAAAAAGCGGTGCAATAATTAAAATCGCTAAAAGAGCATTCTTCATGAAATCATATTCTACCCATGAAAATGGCAGAAGCATTTCTACTATATTATATATTCTATCCATTTTATACCTCCATGATGCGACTCGAAAGTATCCCACATATGATCAAGAGAAGCATGTTTATACTTTCTGACAGCTGAAAGATCATTACTAAGAGTGATGTTATTTGTATTCTAATATTACACCGGTCTCATGCAAATACCTTCTGAAATTCTTCACTTTCTAAAACTTCTTCCGGAGTGCCCTCTTTGATAATCTTCTTATCAAGTAAGATGACATGGTCAGCATATTTTCTAACAAATTCAAAATCATGTGAGACAACAATCATTGCTAAGTCAAAATTACTCTTCAACTTACTAATGTTCTGATAAAACAGCTGCATACCATTCTTGTCAATTCCTGATACCGGTTCGTCCAATAATAAAAGATTGGGTACCGGAGTTACAGCTATGGACAATAACACTCTTTGCAACTCGCCTCCGGACAAATCACAGGCCCTTTGATCAATTAAATTCTGTGCTTCAAAAATAGCAAGCTGCTCCTGTATTTGTTTCAATACCTTGGGATTTTTTCGACAGAAGATTGGTGAATTACTGATGTATCCGGCAAATAAATCATATACACTAATCGGAGTATTCCTCTCCATATTGAGATGTTGAGGGACATACCCGATTTTCAAATCATGCATTGTTTGATTCTTCAAATCGGTAAATTCAATTCTTCCTTCATGCTTAATTTCACCTAAGATTGCTTTAATCAGGGTGGATTTACCAGCTCCGTTCTTACCTATAATTACAGTAATCTTCCCGCAATGTATATGAAGATTTATATCTTCTATAATTGTCTGAGCACCGTCTCTAACACTTATATCTTTGATCTGGATGCAATGCAGTCCACAGGCTGCCTCTTGCATTTTTATTGATTTTACCCTTTTAGGTGATAATTTCAATTCTTCTTTCATACTAAGCTCCATTCTGCTGAACACTGCGAATTTGGGTATCAGTACAACTACCTTCCTTTACCACTTTACTGAGTGGCTGTCTTCAAAACATCAAGATTATTTATCATAGACTTTAGATAAGAATCCTTTGCTCCATCTCCGGTAACAACTGAATCGATGATATAAACCTTAGCATTCGTCTCCTCTTCAATCTGCTTTGCGATAGAATCACTGTATTGCTGTTCTGTAAATAAATACTTAATATCCTGAGCTTTTACTTCATCAACTATTTCTGCAATATCTCCCGCACTAAGTGCAGTGTCAGAATCAAGCGGAACTGTAAATGTAACCTCCATACCAACATAGTTTGCCAGATAGGCAAATGAGTCATGAAAAATTACTGCTTTTCTATTTATTGATTTTTGTTCTGAAGATTTTGTAATTCTGTTACTGTAATTCTCAATTTGTTGATCCAATTGCTGCACTTCATTCAAGTAGATATCGGAATTTTGATTTATTTTCTTAGTAATCTTCTCTATTTCTAAGTTAATACCTTGATCCGCATTATTTATATAATGAAGGAGACCATCCCGAAAATTTTCTATTTGTTTCATATAAAGCTTGGGATCCAGCCAAACATGGGCATTATATTCGCCGAGTTTGGATGCTTCCTCAGCTGTGCTAGTATCATTAGCAAAAGTGTTATTAATATTTGGCAGCATAGAAATACCCTGACTTGTATCAATAATTGTAAGGTTTGGGTAATTCGCTGTAACATCCTCTAAGAAGCCTTCCATACCGCCGCCATTAATCACCATCACATCAGCGGTAGCAATTAATTTCATATCCTCAGTTGTCAGCTGATAATCGTGCAAGCAACCGGTATTCAATTTGGTTAAGCTATCCACTTCAACGTTCTCCACTTGATCTGCTATATTTAATCCGATCAGATATATCGGATAAAAGGTTGTTACAACTTTTATTTTACCATCGCTCTTACTCAGCATTGTTTCTGTTCTCAGTCCACTATATCTTATAGCAACAGCACCTATTATAGTTAATAATAACATTACTGCAAATAATTGTACTAATTTTCTTATCATGTAGGAACCCTCCCTATTGCAACTCATTTGCATTTAATAATTATATTATAAGTATTACCCCATGTCAACTCATTTAGACTGC
>JAQUYQ010000044.1:0-3574 GCA_028691795.1 Herbinix sp. | reverse complement strand
ACTCATGCTTGTAATAGGAACAATTATATGCTATGATTGCAAATAATAAATTTTTTAAACATATCGAAATAGTAGGTTCTTGTAAAATAGAGTAAATAATAAAAGAAATCTTAATCAAGTATCTATTATAATAATTATAAGGAGGCTTAATTATTACATGAAAAACACAGACAAAATAATTAAATTAGTTACTGCCGCTTTAATGGCTGCTATGACCTGTATAGTCACAATGATTCTTCCGATTAAAATTCCGTACGGTAATGGGGGATATATTCACCCCGGTGATGCTTTTGTTCTACTTTCGGGTATCATACTTGGGCCGGTTTATGGTGGCTTTGCTGCCGGTATTGGTTCTATGATCGCCGACCTTCTATCCGGATATGTACAATATGCTCCTGCCACTTTTATCATAAAGCTGTTAGCAGCTATGGTTGGTGCTTATTCCTACCGTCATATTAAGGAACACTCCGTTGTACTTGCCGGAGTATTTGGCGGAATTATCGTCACTCTAGGCTACTTTATCTATGATAGAATATTGTCTGGTAACTTTGAAGCTGCTCTTGTCGGTGTTCCTTTTAACCTTCTTCAAAATATCATGGGAATTGTAATAGCCTCTATATTGCTTCCGTTACTAAAGAAAGTACCCCAGATAAAATCAATGATGGATAAGTAATAACTTTTCATTTATCATCAATAATTATAGTAATTAGTTACTTTTCATTCATCATCTATAATTTGTAGTAACAGATTGCTTTTCGTTCATCATCTATAAATAATAGTAATAGATTACTTTTCGCTCATCATCTATAAATAATAGTAATAGATTACTTTTCATTCATCATCTATAAATATAAATAATAGATATCATAAGATTATATTAGATGTACTGATATTGACAACCCAGAATAACAATTATATAATTTAAGTATATCGGAACTGGCGGATATGTGGGTAACCACAAGGGACCGATAGCAAAGCTTCCTTATTTATAGGATGCCGGAACAAGAATGTCGACCGCCTGGGCAAAAGCTCAGGCGGTTTTTATATTTCATTAAAATCATATCAATGAAAACTGCTTGGGATGCAATAATAATTCGCATATGGAAAAACAACTTAATTTTGATTTAGGTGTCTAATCCCCATAATGATATTTACAGCACCACTTTTAATAAAAATTTAGCATGGGGTTTCAACAGCCTCCGGCGGATGCGCACTTCGCTACGCTAGGGCGCCTATTATGGAGGTTTTCATAATAAAAGTCGTATTTGACGGGTTTAAGTGAATATACGTGCACTGCTATTCTGTTTGAAACAGAATACCGACTTTTGAAACTCAAATCAATTTTCTTTTTCTACTATGTTTGAACCGCCGTATATCGGCGAGATGGAGGTAATTATGAATGCTTGGTACGATTTTAACCCAGGAATATGGCAAAATGAAATTGATGTAAGAAATTTTATTCTAAACAACTATACATCATACGACGGTGATGAAAGCTTTCTTGCAAATGCAACAAAACGTACATTGACATTAAACGAAAAATATATGGAGCTAGCTAAGGAAGAACATGAAAAGGGAGTATTATCAATTAATACTGACAAAGTTAGCTCGCTTCTTACTTATGAACCTGCTTATCTGGATAAAGAAAATGAAATTATATTTGGATTTCAAACAGATGCACCACTTCGAAGGGGCGTTAATCCTTTTGGAGGAATTAGAATGGCTCGTCAGGCATGTGAAGCCTATGGTTATACTCTTTCCGAAGAGGTTGAAGAGCATTTTCGTTATCGTACAACACATAATGACGGTGTTTTCCGTGCTTACTCTCCTGAGATGAAAAATGCCCGAAAAAGTGGTGTGATAACCGGGCTTCCGGATGCTTATGGCAGAGGTCGAATTATCGGAGATTACCGAAGAATTCCTCTTTATGGTGTTGACTACCTGATTAAGCAAAAGGAAAATGATAAGCTTGCTCTTGGAAAATGCAGGATGGATGACGAAAATATACGTACCCTTGAAGAATTATATCGACAGATTGACTTTTTGCAGCAATTAAAAAAGATGGCTAGTCAATATGGCTTTGATATATCCGTACCTGCAACCAATGCAAAAGAAGCGGTTCAATGGTTATATTTTGCTTATCTAGGCGCTATCAAAGAACAAAACGGTGCTGCTATGTCCTTAGGGCGTACCTCTACTTTTTTAGATATTTATTTTGAACGTGATCTGAAAAATGGACTAATTACTGAAACGGATGCTCAGGAAATAATTGATCAGTTTGTTCTTAAGCTTCGTATGGCGAGACAACTTCGAACACCTGATTATAATGACCTTTATGCCGGTGATCCGACCTGGGTTACAGAATCTATCGGTGGTATCACAGAGGATGGACGCAGCATGGTTACAAAGAACAGTTACCGTTTTCTTCATACCCTTACTACCCTCTCTCCTGCACCTGAACCTAATTTGACAGTATTATGGTCAGACAGACTGCCAAAAGCATTCAAGAATTACTGTGCAAAGATGTCAATTGAGACCGATTCTATTCAATATGAAAATGATGAATTAATGCGTCCTGATTATGGGGATGATTATGGTATTGCCTGCTGTGTATCAGCAATGCGTATTGGGAAACAGATGCAGTTCTTTGGTGCACGTTGTAATCTTGCAAAGGTACTGTTGATGAGCTTAAACGGCGGTAAAGACGAAAAGAGCGGTGAGCAGATCGGCCCCCAGACAGAAATATTTGCAGCAGACGAAATACTTAACTTTGACAAGGTGATGGAACATTTTCTGCCTATGATGGACTGGCTTTGCGGACTCTATGTAAATACGATGAATGTAATCCATTATATGCATGACAAGTACGCCTATGAAAAACTGCAAATGGCCCTTCATGATACTCAGGTTGAGCGTCTTATGGGATTTGGTATCGCAGGCCTTTCCGTTGTTGCCGATTCCCTAAGTGCGATTAAATATGCAAAGGTGAAACCTATCAAAGATGATCGTGGAATAATAACCGATTTTATCGTTGAAGGTGAATATCCTGCGTTTGGTAACAACGATGATCGGGTAGATCAGATCGCAGTAAAGCTAGTCGATGAATTTATTACAAAGTTAAGAAAACACCCAACCTACCGGAATGCAAAACATACTTTATCCATACTTACTATCACCAGTAATGTTGTATACGGCAGCAAAACCGGTTCAACCCCGGATGGAAGAAAAGCCGGTTCTCCTTTTGCTCCGGGAGCTAATCCGATGCATGGACGAGATAAAAACGGTGCTCTCGCATCGATTGGGTCCGTATCAAAGCTGGATTATGATAACTGTCGAGACGGTATCTCCTATACCTTTTCTATAACACCTGATACACTGGGTAAGAGCAAACCGGAACAAATAATGAACTTAACTGCTCTGTTAGATGGTTATTTCTCACAGAAAGGACACCATATTAATGTGAATGTATTAAATCGTTCCTTACTCTTAGACGCAAAAGCGCATCCTGAAAAATATCCAAATTTAACGATACGTGTATCGGGATATGCAGTGCGTTTTAACTCACTAAGTGAAA